>CAZXLK010000001.1:0-66401 GCA_964641775.1 uncultured bacterium
ATTTTTTCAGGCTCTTCCACATGCTCCAAAACATCGAGCGCGCACACTACATCAAAACTCGCTTCTTCAAAGGGAAGAGCATACCCATTTCCCACTCGATAATCGACAGTGGCTGTTTGATCTTTTTCTCTAGCAATTTTTAAACTTCCCTCCGAAAGATCAATGCCGGTGACTTGATGTCCAATTTTAGCCATGGCATTGGTAAGCATTCCTCCGCCGCATCCAATATCTAAAAAAGAGATCGCAGCAGGAAATTTAAGGTGCGTTTCTTCCACAATCCAAGGAATCCGAAGTCTATTTTCTGCCCGAAGAAGAGCAATCGGATGATCGCATGCAGTATACCACTCTAAAGAATCATAGAACTGGTTATTGATCACGGATCATATTCCAATAAATTATCTGATAACTCATGAAAAAAATAAGTAAAAAGCATTGCGCGATTAGAAAAAAGGAAAAATGCGGCATCGCATACCAAATCCATCCCACTGACGCAAGAGCAATGGGGTGCAAAACAAAAAGAAGGGCATGAACCCAATGTTCGGTAGCAGGGCAATGGTGTTTATGGACAAATTCATCTTTTGTCACCATGAGACAAGAGAGGATCGCAAGACCTAAGTAGACCCAAAGGGCATTTTTCGAATAGGGGACTAAAAGGACAAAGGCCACACAAGCTAAAAAAGAGAGCGTATCGATGGGATGGCCGATTCTTTCCCAACGAGGAAGCCCTCTTTTTTGATGAAACCAGATTTCATCAAAGGCCATTGCAACGGCTTGCAAAAAAAAGGGAATTAAAATCCACATCCTATCCAATCTCCATGATGGATCCAGTGATGGTAAGACCCGGGCCAAATGCAAGACTCACAACCAAATCCCCCGTTTTTCCCTCTTTCAAAACCGCATCCCAAATGTGTGGAAGCGTTGCGGATGACATATTCCCATATTTTTTCAAAATTGCAAAGCTTTGCGTCATTTGAGAATCTCTCAGTTTTAGCCATTCTTGGATATAATGTAAAATTTTCGGCCCTCCCGGATGGATTGCAAAATGGGCATTTTTCAAAATGGCCTTATCAACTTTTGCAGCTATACAAAGCTTTTTCAAATAACTCTCCAGGCTTTGTGCGATAAGAAGGGGAACTTTTTTTGAAAGAGTCATATGAAAGCTGTCGTTTGAGATAGACCAAGTCATCTCATCTTCAGAGTCAGGGATGATCTCTTCATGCATCCCAAGTATTTTAAAATGGGGCTCTTTTAAGCCATTTGTCATGCTATATTTGATAAATCCATCGGCAAATAAAGTTTGTGTGACAAGCTGAGCATTTCCATGTTCTTTTAAGTTTAAATGCAATGAACAAATTTCCGTATGGACAATATCAACTTGTTTTCTTCCACTATTTAAAAATCCCGTCCCCATTCGAATGGCAGGAAAAGATGCATAACAGCCCATGTGATAGGCATGAGTCACTCTCGTCTCCCAACCTCTACTAGATACCACTTTTTGAGCCCCGCTTGGAGAGACGTATCCGGTGCAGCTCACATGAATCAAATCATCAGGCCCATTTTTTTCAGAAAGGTAGTATTTCTCAAAAATAACACTTACTTCTTTCTCAAAGTGTTTGATCCGATCTGACAGCCCCCATTCCCGATGCAAAAAATCCCTCAAGACATGTCCTCTTTTTGCAATGTGCTCAGGTTTGCATCCTACATGCAAAATCCTCTCTTTGATTTTCTCGCCATGAGCGGTGATGAGCCATTCAAGGATGTTTTCCTGGCTTGTTTCAAATTGGGGACGGATCGGATGAAAGGCTGAAATGCAGGCCATTTCCTCACGTTTACATTTGTCGGACAATAAAAAAAAGGGTAGTCTAATATTGATGCGTAAAATCTTTTGGCTCGGTCTTTTTTTCGCAGGGTATGTCTGGATGGTCAGTACCGGAAACGAAGATTTTGTCTTGGAAAAGGTAAGGGCCCTTTACAGACTTGTAGCCACATGGTTTGCAGATGCCGATGTTGATTTTCAAGTTAGACCAAAAAAAATTTTACATAAGAAAAAGGAGCGATCCCGAAGATGGGATTAAAAAATTAATTATTATAGTTTTTAAAGATAAATATCGTTAAAATGTATTGGTATGACAATAAATCCAAATCAATGGATCGATACCCAAAATCTTCTCGTCTTGCTTGCGCAAGCGCTATCTCCGACAATGCCTTTGGATTTGACCGCAAAAGCAGCGATTGCAAGCCAAGTCTTTACCAATTTTTACCGCCCTAGCCTAACCCGTCCTAAGTTTGAAGCCAAATTACTCCCCACCCTGCAAACAGCTGCGACCGAGATGGAGCGTTTGATTGAAAATTATTCTTTACAAAGAGAGAGGCCCATGACCCCTCTTCCCAAAACGACTAAATCCCTCGAGATGTCCAATCAAAAAGCCCCTTCCCAAGAATTGCCAAAAAATTTTAGCACCGAACCCCGAGGGCTTTTGCAGCAAGTCAGAATCGCTATCGGCGAGCTAACCTCTTCTAAATACCAAGATCTTCCACCGTCTCTTCCTCTATCCATCCTTACCAAACTTAAACCGATGGTAGACTCTTATATCCAAAATCTTTCACAACAAAAGCAGATGCCGAAAACCGCCCAGGCAACTTCCTTAAAAAATCCGGTTCAAATCACAAATCCAACAAAAAAAAAGATCTTTCCTTTCTCCCCAAAAAACCAAGAAATCACGCCAAAAGAAGAACAAAAAACAACCCCAAAAACCCTGCCTGAGCAGTCATTTACCCGCCCTATCCTAAAAGAAAAAAAACAGCCCCTGCCCGACCTAAAATTTATCCCTGCATCAACCCCTCAAAACCCCAAACTCCCGGCCCCAGACGTCAAACCCATCATTCCTTTCCCTACTGTCTACCCACTTCCTACATCTCTTACCAAAAAGAAAAAGCGCAAACGGTACTTCTTCAAAGACGGTGACGAAGAAGAAGATAATGAAAAAAATCAAAAAGATTAAAACTCCCTTGACACTCACTTAAAAGACCCCTTCTTGACATCGGGGTTGATTTGGGGTATGGGCTGAAAGAAAAGGAGCCTTATCCCATGCCTAATGCCTATTGGATCTTGATTATGAGCAGCTTACTTTTGGGATGCATGCCAAATATGGGCTTAAGCACTGCAGCTGCTTCGGAGGTGAATGTGGCCAATCTTTCTCGAATCCAGCGGGGGATGACAGAGTGGGAAGTTCGAAAAATCATGAGAAAGCCTTATGAGGAAACGGTCATCGTTTGGGACAAAGCGACTTACGACATCTGGTTTTATGTGACCAATCCTGTAGTCATGGGTCAAAGCAAAATGGAGCCTTTGAATCTCACTCCTTTAACCTTCAAAAATGGCATTTTGATAGGCACAGGATACCTCTATTATAATTTCTTGAAAAAGCAGCTAATGGAAGCGGAAACTATCCGACAAGAGCCTAAAGAGCTGGAAGATACCGATTTAGAAAAAACTCTTTGCTTTTCGCATCGCGATAGAGACGATGAGTATGGAAGAAGGCGCCATCATGGTGAAGACAATAAAAGAGAGCGCCGGGACGAGGATGAAGAGAGGCGCTATGAACAAGAAGATCGGAGGCGTACTGAATATCGGGAAGGCTATCGGATGAATGAAGATGACGATGAAATGCTGGATCTTGAGCGCCAGCAGGACTTCGACCAGACCTAAAGTATTTATTATATTGATTATTAATAGTTTGTGCATTAAAATCATGCGCAAACATGAAAGAAATTTTATATAAATTAAAAAACATCAAATTTTCCTATAAGCTTGGAAAGGAAAAAGTCCCTGCAATCCGATCGATGGATCTAGAAATCCCGGCATCGACGGTCATTGCAATTTCAGGCCCTTCAGGATCAGGCAAATCGACCCTTCTCAATCTTCTTGGCTTGATAGAGCCGGTCCAAGAGGGGAGTCTACAATTATTAGGGGAAGAGATCCGGGAGATAGGGGAGAAGAGAAAAAATGAAATCAGGAAAAACGAGATCGGCTTCATTTTCCAGCAATTCCATCTGATTCCGATTTTATCTGCAAAAGAAAATGTCCGCTATTTTCTCGCCAAACAAAACCTTTCCAAACATGAAATTGCCAAAAGGACTCATGACGCCCTAAAGCTCGTTGGACTTTGGGAACACAGGAAAAAAAAGCCATCCCAGCTGAGCGGCGGTCAAAAACAGCGCGTTGCAATTGCCCGTGCAATTGCCAAAAAGCCGCGCGTTATCATTGCCGATGAGCCGACAGCTAGCCTGGATCAAAAGACGGGAAGAGAAATTATGGAACTTCTTACAAAAATGGGCTGTTCGGTGATTATAACAACTCACGATCCCATGGTCTTATCCTTTGCAAATATCCACTACCATCTTGTCGATGGGATGATTGAAGGAGATAAATAAGATGTGGCTACTCATTGCATTTCGTAATCTTTTCCGAAATATCCGAAGAACTATTGCCGTCGTCTTGACTGTGGCCATTGGCTCAGGCGCCCTTTTTGCATTTGCCGGATTTATTGAAGGGATAGGCAATGACTTTCGAGAAACGACTATCCATTCCCATTATGGCTATGGCCAGATTCATACAAAAGGCTACCGCGATAAAGTCTTTGAAGACCCGAAGAAACATTGGATTACCGACTGGGGATATCTCTCTCTTTTTCTAACCGGCAGAAGCGAAGTCAAAGAGGTCTTTCCCCGAGTCTCTTTTTCTGCTCTTTTGAAAAAAGGCAATATTACCTTAAGCGGACATGGAGAGGGGATAGATGGAAAGAGGGAAGCCGGCTTTTTCACATCCATGAATATTGTGGAAGGGGAGATGCTGGAAAGCCAGCCAAAAGGGATCATTTTGGGCAAAGGGTTAGCTGACGGCCTCAAGCTGCATGTTGGAGATACCGTTAAAATCTTTACCACTACTAAAAGCCGCATTAGCGAAGGCAATTTCAATGTTGTAGGAATCTTCCATACGGGAAATGCCAGCTATGATAAATCGATCTTTCGGATCCAGCTCAAAGATGCCCAAGATCTTCTCAAAACCTCTAATATTGAAACAGTTTCACTCGGTCTCTATCAACTTTCCGATTGGCAAACACTTGCGACAGCCATCCATGAGCACTTTCCTCATTTAGAGGCAACCGCCTTTGACGAGCTCGATAAAATCTATTATAAGCATTCGATGGACTGGCTCCATGCGCAATTTGGCATTGTATTAGTCATCATCCTTGGCATCGTTATTTTGGGCATTTTCAATACCGTTTCTGCCTCGATTCTCGAAAGAAAACAAGAAATCGGCAACCTAAGGGCAAATGGTGATTCTGTCCTCGATATCATGCGGCTCATCGTTGCAGAAGGGGCCGTCCTCTCCTTTTTTGGAAGCCTTTTAGGCATTGCTCTGACCTATGCAGTGCTTAAAGGCTTTGTCGACAAAGGCCTCCTCATGCCACCAGGCCCCGGCCAAACCAAACAATCCTTTGTTTCCTTTTCCTTTACTTGGGTCATGCTTTTAAAAACGGTTTCCTACAGCACACTCGCTGCCATCATCGCCTCATTCTTAGCTGGGCTGAAAGTGGCCAGAATGCCCATCTCAAAGGCACTTAGATCAAATTAGAAGAAGAAGTCACCACAGAGATAGATACCACAGAGAAAAAAAGAAATTTTATTCATCCCTCTGTGGTGTCTATCTTTGTGGTAAAAAAGCTAGTTCACGAACTTGGATATTACGACGTTGCATAATGTCGCAGATTTGGATCAGGATATTTTGCTTGATTGCCATGTAATCGCCATATTGCGTGGTTTTGGTATAGCCCCGTATTTCTAATTCAATGGCCGATTCGCTAAATTGTAAAATATGTACAAAAATGGGTTGCCTGGTATCGATATCTTTGTGAGATGCAAAAAGCTCGCGAATTTCTTCAGTCAAACCGACAATCTCAGAAAAATCGCTATAGCGAAGGAGAAGCTTTTCATTGATATGTCTATGGGACATTCTGGATGCATTGATGACAAGCTCATTCGTGAAGACTGCATTGGGAATATAATGGGGCTGCATGGAAGGATCGCGAAGCGTCGTAAAATACCAGCCAATTTTTTCTACAGAGCCTGCTAATTTTTTCTGTGGAAGCTCAATTATGTCATTGACTATGAATGGGCGGGAAAGATTGATCGTCATTCCGCCAAAAAAGTTAGCAATCATGTCTTTGCTTGCAAATCCAACAGCCGCTGCCCCAATTCCTCCAAATGCCAGTAATGGAGCAATATTGAGCCCGAAATTTTGCAGCAAAGCAAGGGCTGAGAGTATAAGTACCCCAATCGTATAAATCTTGCCAAAAAACTCAATCGATGCCGGATCTAAGGTCTTTCTCCCCGCCTGTCTTTTTGCAGCTACAGCTTTTTCAAAAAGGCTTTTCCAGCGGAAGAAAAACCAGGTCACACAGATCACGACCCCGGCATTCCTCATTGAGGCCGGATCAATCATAAGCCGATTCAGCTGAAATTCCCTTGCTGCCAAATCGATCGCAAAGGCAATGAAAAGGATCCATAAAAGGGTCTTCAAAGGGGCTAAAATGGCAAAGTCAAGGTTATAGCGCCAATCGCTTTGATGGTCGGCATAAAGCCTTTTAAACCGATCACAAACCTTTCTCAAAAAATAATTACTACTGAAGATCAATCCCAAGAAAAGCACCAGCTCGAAAAGCCAGGCAAATTCTACCCAAACACTTGCTAAAATAGTCATGCCAACTATCTTAAAATCTCAAGCCAAAATTATCAACCCATTTAGCAAATAAAATCATACAGGGGAGGGGTCCCCTCCGCCCATCCCTAACGTCTGATAATACATGTTATGTTAATTAGTGGACTAATTAACATAACATGGCGTCCCCTATCAAGTTCTGGGAAATTAAAATGTATAAAAGCCTTTAAATGAAACATCTAAAGGATAAGGTTTAAATTCTTCTCTCCAAAGGTCTTTGGTTTGAGGACGAGCAAGACTCTTAGGCTCTTCAAATAACCCCTCTCCACCCTCATTAGAGTTTGAAAGAAGCTTGTTTAAGAGCGGTTCTGCTCTTGCAGCAGCTTTAGCTTCTCTAGAAATTAGATATAGCCTTTCTACTAGCCAAGACTTTGCAAGGCTTATATCTCTTAATGCATGCTGAAAATATCTTTTTTCATCACTATTTTCATTAAGATAGTAAGAAGGATTTCCCGGCACCGATTTAAATATTTCTTCAAGATCATTAAGTCCTTCTAACGCATCGATTACTTGTTCTAGATTCATCTTTTTAACACTTGCTTCATGTTCAGGCAAAAAGCCAATTCCTAAATTTGAAAATTCAGGAAAATCTAGAAGAAAGCCATCAAAATGATATTGCAAATTTGCTTGGGCTCTTTGGATCATGAGACGACGTTCATGTCCTTCAACTTCTTTTTTATAACCGCGAATCTCACGTAGCCTATTATTCAGTTTTTCAGCTAGGTCAATCTGGTCATGATCAGCATGTCTTAAAGAGGTAATGTGCTTTAATTGACTGCGAAGTTCAGATTCGATTTTTGCATTTCTTCTAGCAAGACATGAAAACAGATGTTTTTTATTAAAACTCTCAACAAGTTCATCATCAAGAGAATAAACTTTTGATACTATTCTATTATCATTTTCTTTATTTAAAGACTCTTCCTTTAATGTAAAAACTGTTTGAAGATCATCTTGTTCTTCTAAATTTTTTACCATCGTTTTTAAGTCTTCAAATCTAGCTTGGTCCTCCCGAGTGAGTTCCGATTTTATTGATTTCAATCTCAAATTCAAATATTTATCCCTAGCTGCTTGATCATCAAGTAATTCTACAACCTTTTGAATATCATTAGATAAAATGAGTAACCTCATTTCCTTAAGAGCTTCCCAAGTCATTGGACTCATTTGTTTACATAATTCCGAAAGGGCATCTTTTGCTTTTTCGATTTCGCTATCAGTCATCAAAAAAACATCTTCAGCATTAATTGAGTCAATGCCAATTTTCGCAAGTTCTGGAAATTCCTTTCGGATAGATAAAAGTTGCTTTATGATCCGCATTTTTGGCTGTTCATGAACCAGACGATCTGAGATATCTCTATATTCTGGAGAATCATGGATTATGCCCAATTTATAATAGGCTACTGCAAGTAACTCTACCCTATGCTTTTCCCATTTAGCAAAGTCTGCAAGATTCTTTTCATCACGAATAGGCGGGTAATCCTTTAAAATCCGTTCGGCAACCCTTTTGCATTTTATATCTTCTGGAAGGTTAAGACCTATAACGATATCCCAAATCCATTCAAAGATAGACAAATCTTTTCTAAATAGGTCTTTAAAAACTTGGGCAGAATCTACTTGATCTACTGTAGGAATTATATTTAAATCCATAATAATTATCCTTTTTATTGATTTTATTTAAAATGATTATAACATTATTCGGTAATTTTTAAAAGAAATAATTAACATTATCCACTTATAATCAGAGATTTATAATCTGCTAATATTCAAGATCTTGCAATTAATTCATTGAGCAATTCAACAATTGCATCATGTTCTCTTGCAGCTGCTCCCAAAATGTTTGGTTCAGCAATTGGAGCCGGTTCTTTTTGTTCATGAACTGGGATAAGCCCCTCCTCTGGAGAAGCTGGGTCATCTATCCCTAAAAAAGCCTCCTCTTCACGTCTTGCTTCGCCTTCAGCTGGGGCTGGGGCTGCCTTAGGATTTCTGGTTACTATATAATACGTCCCGAGGCCGAGAAGGGCTAAAGGTAGATAATCCCCAAAAACCCTGAGAACATTCCTGATTCCAAGGTTCCCGAGGACTGTGGCAGCAGTGGCAACGCCCACTCCCCTCACCCAAGGATTTTGAAGTGTTTTGGTAAGATCCAATTTTGGCGGACTAACGTTTAATGGGATAGCCGGCTCAGCTTCGGATATGGCTCTGAGGGGGTTTTGGATGCCGAGGGCTTTAAGGCCGGTATCCATAACCTCTTTGTCTAAGTGAGTTAGGATAGCGTCATTGATTGTTTCAAAATAGCCGGGGTTATAGGCGGGGTCTTCTTTTTTGAGTCTTGCAAGGATGGCATTGGCCTTGGAGATATCCTCCATAGCTTTTGTTAGATAGTCTTTTTTACTTTGGATGAAAGCTGCATTTGCATTTGGATAGGTAAAAGCCTTTTCCATATCCGCTAAATTCTCTAGGTGGATGGGAGCATCGCTTTCGTATTGTTTTAAGATTTTTTGATCAGCGCTTAATAACATATTCCATATCCTCGGTTAATTATAAAAATTATATCACAAATAGTATATAAATTAAATAATAATAATTTCTATAATATCCATAAAAATTATTTTACTTTTAGGAAGATTGAAAAATGGTATAATGATTTTTATATGGCAAGAGACCGGCAATTTCATCTCGATCAAGAGTCTGTCTTAAAGAATCTCGAAGAGCTCCAAATCAGCTTAAACGCTTGTGTGTCAGAAGGAATGATCGATCTGGACGATGGCTATTACAATGAGCTTTTAGGGCTGATTGAGGACGCTAGAATATCGAAAGGTAAAGATCAGCTCAAGGAAGCGATTGATCGGGCAAGAAGCCTGGAGATCGAAATGGCCGCCTGGCTTGCCCATCAGGGCAAAACTACGGTCTCTCGTTTATGGCCGAAAATATAAACCACTATCAAGTCAGAAAATGGGCATTTTCACGAATTTTTGTCCGGATGCGATCCAGCATTTCAAGCACATGGCTCACTGTCGGAAAAAGAACCGGCATATTCAGATAGGAATTCATCCCGGTATCTCCATGGATGCATGACGGATAATAATCCAGATCATTTGCTGCCACTGCGGTTTTGTATTTTTGGGAGCCGTGTCTAAAGGGAAGGCGGAATTCGGGAGCCGTTAAAGATGGAATGTAAAGATTCCAGCAAAAGTCATTCGTGCAGGAAATGGGGTTATTGCCATTTTCCGTGTTGATTGCAATAGGAGTGATGGAATACAAAGCGGCAAGTTCTGCAAAGGTTAGCTGATTATAAAGAGAAATGGCGTCTTGAAAAAACTCGGATGGATAAAGGGTTTTATTGCAATCCACTCCCCTCTGATACGTTATATCTTTTCCCACAAGGATCACTCCAATCCCTTTTTTTTGAATCGCTGTGATCAATTCTTGATAATATGCGAGGGGAAGAGTCCTTGATGGCCAGGTAATTGCCGGTGAAATCACGACAAAATTGCCTTCTAGGATGTGATTTTTTTCGGCAAGGGGATGATTGAGAAGAAGAGATTTTACTCTTTGAAGGTCCTCTTCTTTCCAATAGGCTTCCAAGGTTTTTTCAGAGTCTCGAAGAACTAGCCGAAGAGCTTTTATCGAGATCAGATCCACTGTATGAATTCTAGAATGGGACAAATGGATATAGGACGGCACCGTACAATAAAGGTACGGTCATTGTAAATATCTGGAGGTTTTGGAAAGTCATCTTTGTAGGTTTGAAGATTACGGATGTAGGGATTATTGAGAAATGGTTCGGATCTTCTGCACCAAACATCAAGATGCTTGAAATATTTGGAAAATGTCCGAATTGTGGGAGTGTGATAGACAAGATCGCCATATCCTTCCCATGTCGTAATTAAAAGCGCAGATTGTTGCATTACTTTTCCTATTAACATTTGATCACCACAATTAATGTATATTTGCAATAATATATCAAATGTAATAAATTTTCGTATAAAAAATACAGGAATAATAATATGCAATTAAAAGATGATTTAATGGAATGCAATAAACTGGTAGCGCAGGGACAAATTGATGAAGCGGAAAAACATCTGCATCAGATTCTTTCCAATGATTCTACCCGCTTTAATGCATGGTATTTTCTCGGTTCGATTCAAATGAATAAAAATAAAATGGATGATGCGATTGATTCCTACAAAAAAGCGATTTTTCTTTTAAATCAGGAAAAAAACCGCTTTGTGATGGGAAAAGAAAACCAGCTATTGGATATCTATATCAAGCTTGGAGTGTGTTATGCGCAAAAACAACAATTGGGCCTTGCCATCGAATGGACTCAAAAAGCTTTGGAAATTGATCCTGGAAATGTCGATATTTGGATCAATTTGGGTGGTTTTCAAATTCATTTTGGGAAGATGGATGAGGCTCTCAGCTCGATCAACCGAGGCCTGAAGCTTAACCCCCAGCATCCTGCTTTGTTACTAAATGCAGCCATTTTGATGCATCAGAAAAAAAACTATGAGGAAGCATCCCACTACTACAAAAAATCTCTTAAGCAGCAGAAAAATATCAAGGCATTTGAGCTTCTGATTCAGGTTTTGATCAAATTGAGGCGGTTTCAAGAAGGTCTGGATTTTAGCGATGAGGCTTTGAAAATCTCTCCAAATAACTTCGATATATTGCAATGCAGGGCAAGCATTTTCATGGAGACAGCTAAATATGAAGAAGGGATCAACACCTATCGCAAGATGCTGGAAGTTAACCCCGATCGCTCCATTACTGTTTCTGATTTGGGAGGAGCTTTAACATATGCAGGGCATTTTCAAGAAACCATCTCTTTATATGAAGAGTTTATGAAAAAAAATCCCAATGATCCCGTCATTGATATCATCAGGTGGAACATGGCCTTTCCCCTTCTTCTCTTTGGTGATTTTCAACAAGGGCTCTCGATGTATGAGTCCAGAGTAAAGGTGAAACAGATCACAGAAAAATACAGTAAACTGACGGTAATTACTCCCCGCTGGCAGGGAGAAAAAATCGAGGGGAAAACCCTTCTTATCCGCTGCTCTCTTCAAGGTCTTGGCGATTCCATTCAATTTTTAAGATATCTTCCCAAATTGTTTGGCTATAAATGCAAAATCATTCTTGAGATGTCTGATCAATTGCACTGCATTTTCCATGATCTGGGAATAACTTTAGTCTCTTTAGACGATCCCACACCGGATCATGATGTCCATACCGATGTAATGAGCCTTCCCTATCTTTTTTCTACAAGGTATGAAACGATTCCGCCCCCTATTTCCTTGAAAGCTAAAAATAAACCGATCAAAAATCAAATTGGAATTGCATGGAAGGGAAATCCTTTAAATCCCATCTTCAAACATAAATCGATGAGGGTGGAGAATTTTGAAAAGCTATTGCAAATTCCGGGCAAGATCTATCTCTCTCTTCAAAAAGATGTAACCGATGAAGAGGGCAAATTTCTTGATTCCCACCACGTTCAACGCCCCCTTTTGAACACCATCGAGGATGTTTTGGAAATTCTTCAAACTTGTGAAATGGTAATTACCATAGATACAATGGTTGCCCATCTTGCTGCAACCATTGGCATTCCGACATGGATCTTTTTGCCCTATGTACCTGACTGGCGGTGGTTTTTAGAAAGAACTGACTCTCCCTGGTACCCAACCGCCAGGCTCTTTCGACAAAAGGCTATGGATGATTGGTCTCATCCGATGGATTCAGTTTTAAGCTTGTTTAAGAAAAGCATATCTATACAATCCCATTAGGAGAGTTGCTGCTTGAGAGACATTCAGAGATTCGATTTTCCCAAGCATCTCAATATGGAGTCTGCTATTTGCTTTTTTCCGAATGAGGGGCTGTATTCCTTCCCCCTCCGATCCGACAATGAGAAGAGTTCTGGGGGTAAATTGGTACTCCCAGGCGCTTTTTGATCCTTCGCTCAAATCGGCTGCAACTGCCTCAAATCCCCCTTCTTGAAACTGGCTCACGGCTTCTGCCAGGTTCGAAATCCGAATGAGCGGAAGAAGCTCGCTTGCCCCTGAGCTTGCCTTGGCAACTGTTGGAGTTAAATCAGAGCCCCGATTTTTTGACCAAACAATGGCATCAGCTCCCAGGCACTCTGCTGCGCGAATTAAAGCCCCAAAATTCTGTGGGTCAAAAATCTGATCGGCCATTAAAACAAGGGAGTGTTCTTTGTCTTCAATTTTTTGCAAAAATTTCCCCACATCGAGAAAGTCCCTTCCCTTTACATGGGCAACGACTCCTTGATGAGAATCCGATCCTGTCATTTTCGAGAGCATCTCCTCAGATGCCGCGATCACTTCTATCCCCTCTTTTTTACATCGCGAAATCAACTCCTCTTTTTTTGAATAGACCTTGAGGAGTCTTTTTGGGGCATGTTTTAGGATTTCCTCAATAGCATGGACTCCCATTATGAGCTGATCTCGAGGAGGAAGGCGGGACCCTGGCTGATGATATGAGTGGGGATCGTTCATAGAGGTTCTGGTTTTGTCCTTTTCGACCAATAATCTGGCCCATAATCATAAAGAAGCTGCTCGCCGATAGCAATCGGTTTATTTGCAACGAGGATCACATGGTTAATCCCATCCAGACATGCAAGGGCTGTAATGAGATTTGGGTTTTCTCCATGGTTGATGTAGCGGGCAATTCCCCCCTGATCTTGGGCATCGATGATATAAGGAGTTGGGGCAAGAGGCCCTGCAAGATATTCAAAACAATAGGCGTTTTTTCGGTCTTCTTTTTGCCGCTTTCTCACTTTGCCGCTATATTCGACAATGAACTCCCTTTTCTTAAATGGCTTTGCAGCAAAAACACCCCATCCAATTGCATCGCTGATCCAAGAGATTTTTACTTGGGGCATTAAAGCATTTTGTATTTCTGTTTTGTAATAGGCTCCATTCCAAAACATATCTTGGGTAGGCCCTGCTTTTTTCACCCTTTTTGCGATATCCTGGATGATCGAAAAATGATCAAAATCAAGCGCGGGGATAAAAAGCGCCCCTGTCATGGCTTCAAAATGAGAAATGGAAATTTCTTGGCAGATGCTGCTTTTTTCTACAAAAATCATTCAAAATCAATCGGCGTCTGAGAGTTTTTTTTCCAAAAAAACATACCGTAATCAAATGTGAGCTGCGTCCCTTCCGGGATCTCTTTGATTGCTACAAAAATCATCCTTGGGATGCCTCTCCAATACACCGACTGCAAACTTAAATTGGGCTTTGAGCTGTGATTGATAAGGCGGGTAAAATTGCCCATTTTTTCTGCATCGAGAATGAATTTTCGCCGCCCCATTTCCCAAACGGTATACCGGACGCAAAAAACCTTATCTTTGAGCTCTTTTTTCTTTCTCTCTTTGATTTGGCCTCGATACTCCCCTGCAAAAGCGCAGCTTGGGATCCTTTTTTCTGCAAAAACGCCAAAGCCTACTTTGTCATCGATATAGCGAATCGATACTTTGGGATGATCCCCTTTTTCTATTTCCTTATCAAAATAAATCCCCATCCAGATTTTTTCCGGCAAAATGGCATCTTCTTCTTTTGCCCTTTTGGTCTTGGCTACAATTTCATGAAAAATGGCGTCTGATTCAAAAACGGGCTGGGGGATGTATTCGATCACGGGAAGCTGCTCAAATCTTTCTTGATCATAGACCAACACATTTGGCTCTTTGGAAAAAGGAGGAGCTAGTCCGGAAAGGATTTCTGAGATCTCTTTTCTGGGCAAAAATCTTGCAAGCTCAAGCGGCGTCCAATTGAAGCTATTTCGGCGCCATTTCAATTGTGGGATAGAGACATGGATCGCTTTTACAAGATCGGGCCGTCCATCTCGTATGGCAAGATGCAAAAGAGACTCTTCCCCTTCTGTTGTGGTCAAAAGCCTGGCCGGATGTCTATGAATCGGTATAGCTTGAAGAAATTTTTCCCAAGAGATTTTGCCATAAGATAGGGCATCTAAAGAAGACCTCCACTCATCATTTTTTTCTTCTTGATCAAATCCGTAATCCTCCATGGGAAGAATCGACGAAAATTGCGTCATGTATGATACCCCGCTACTTTTTTAGAAAACTGCAACCATACTGGATTGAAGATTCTTTTTGCAACGGGATCTTTACATTTGAGAGATTTTATCCCATTTATCGTGGAGTCTTAGATGGATAGAGGCTTGATGTAGTGAATAAAATTTTTCTGCGAAGGGATAAAGCGTCTCATTGCCAATAAATGCAAGTGAATATAAATGATATCCCATGCTTTTTGTAAAATCTATTGTAAATGGATCGCTTTTTTTATTCATAATTTATCTTTTTGGTTCAGCTATTATACAATTAAGCAATTATAAAAACAATGGAAAAAAAAGTTTCATTGTCATCTCTTGCGTAATTTTAGCCATTTCGCATAAAATCATACGGGGTTAAAAATGAATCTACTCATTGGATGGCTTTCGATGCTTGCAATGTTAATGGGAAACGGACCGGTTGAAAAATCTTTTGTTATTATTTTGCTGGGTCCTCCGGGAAGCGGCAAGGGAACGCATGCCAAACCACTCAGCCAAGAACTCAGCATCCCACACATTTCTACAGGCGATCTTTTTCGGGATAACATTAGCCGCCAAACTCTAGTTGGGAAAAAAGCAAAAGCATTCATGGATGAGGGGAAATTGGTTCCCGATGAAATCGTTCTTGAAATGCTTTTTTTAAGATTGGAGAAGCCCGATTGTAAACAGGGTTTTATTCTCGATGGTTGTCCCAGAACGATCTTTCAAGCAAAAACTTTGGATCAAAAATTGAAAAACGCCCGTATCATTGCAATCAATCTCAATGTCCCAGACAACCTTCTCGTCGAAAGAATATCGGGACGACTGGCATGCAAAGCCTGCGGCAAGCCCTACCATAAAACCTACCATCCGCCTCAAACTGCCGGCCAATGTGATTCTTGCAAAGGCTCCCTGTATCAGCGAGATGATGACAAAGAAGAAATTTTGAAAAAAAGATTAGAAGTCTACCATTCCGAAACGAAGCCGCTCATCGACTATTACCGGGAAAAACATGATGTTTTGCGGACAGTAGAAGCCGGCGCAGCCCCAAATGAGGTATTCCAGCATATTCTTGATGCGCTCGGCGCCCCCGCCAAAATTTAACTACAGAGAAAAAAAATCAAATCTATCCTCTGTGGTATCTATCTCTGTGGTGAAATATTCTAAAAGGCTTTAAGAGAATAGATTTTTACCAAGAGAGATAGATACCACAGAGAAAAAAATATTTCCTCTGCGGTTTTTTTCTATTGCAGGCCGTGCTTGATCATGTAATTGATGAGACCGCCTTCCATTAGGACGGCCCGCTCATGATCTGAGACAGGGCATTTCATGGAAAATTCTTTATTTTTGGTTTGGTTGAAGACGGTGAAGTCTTTGATCTGTTTGATGGTTTGATGGATGTTGTTCAGGATGAGGATGTCATCTTTATCAATCCCATTCCAATCTTTTTCGTTGGCAAAGAGGAGGGGCAGGATCCCAAAATTGACCAAATTGGAGCGGTGAATGCGGGCGTAGCTTTTTGCAAGGACTGCCTTGATTCCTAAGTAGCCGGGAGCAAGGGCTGCATGTTCTCTACTCGATCCTTGGCCATAGTTGGCCCCTGCGACGATGAAGGAACCCGTTTTTTTATGGTGCATCGCTCTGTTGTAGAAACTATCGTCGATTTGTGAGAATGTGAATTTGCTAATTTCCGGAATATTGCTTCGAAAAGGCAAAACCTTGGATCCTGCAGGGGAAATCTCATCGGTAGAAATGTTGTTTTCCAGCTTGAGAAGGACAGGGCCTTGCAGCTTGTCAGACAAAGTATCGAATTTTGGAAGAGGCTGGATATTAGGCCCCCGAATGATTTTGATAGATTTACTATCTTTTGGAGGAGGATAAACCAGGTCCGTATCGAGGATGATTTTTGCCGGCTCTTTGTAGCGGGGATATGAAATTTTGAATTTTTTCTCCAAATCTCTTGGATCGGTAATTACACCAGTAAGTGCGGAGGCAACAGCAGTTTCAGGGCTGCAAAGATAGACTTTGTCTTCTTTGGTTCCCGATCTTCCGGGAAAATTTCTCGGCACGGTCCGAAGAGAAATTTTATCTGTTGCAGGAGCCTGCCCCATCCCAATGCAACCATTGCACCCCGCTTGGTGAATTCTTGCCCCTGCTTGCACAAGCTCTAAAAGATAGCCCAATTTGGTGAGATTTTCTAAAATTTGGCGTGACGATGGATTGATATCCAAAGAAACTCTCTCATGGATTTTTTGATTTTTTAAAATCATTGCAGGAACGGCAAAATCACGCATTCCCGGATTTGCCGATGAGCCAATCATCACTTGAAATACTTCTTTTCCCGCAACATTTCGCACAGGAACTACATTTCCCGGGCTGCTAGGACATGCAATCAATGGAACCAGTTTTGTAAGATCAATTTCGTCATTGAGGTCGTATTTAGCCCCCACATCTGCTTTTAGTTCTGTCCAATCCTTCACCCTGCCTTGCTGCTTCAAAAAAGCCTTTGTTTGTTCATCGGATGGAAAAACAGTGCCCGTTGCGCCAAGCTCTGCTCCCATATTTGCAATCACATGGCGATCCATTGCGCTTAAGTGTTTGAGTCCGGGACCGTAATATTCGATGATTTTGCCAATTCCCCCATCGACATTATATCGGCGGAGCATTTCCAAAATGACGTCTTTGGCACTGACCCAAGGAGGTAATTTTCCGGTTAACTTAACCCCCATAATTTGGGGCATTTTTACATAAAAGGGCTGCCCAATTGCAGCAAGTGCAACTTCTAGCCCTCCCGATCCAATGGCCAGCATTCCCATTGACCCGGCAGCGCAGGTGTGGCTATCTGAGCCAATCAGAAGTTTCCCCGGTTTTCCAAACCGCTCCATGTGGACCGGATGGCTCACTCCATTTCCCGGAGGACTAAACCAAATTCCATATTTTGCAGCAGATGTCTGCAAGAAAATATGATCATCTGCATTTTTAAAATCATTTTGAACAAGATTGTGATCGACATATTGGGCAAAGACTTCTGTTTTAATCCGTTTCACTCCCATGGCATCGAGCTCCAGCATCACCATGGTTCCCGTCGCATCTTGAGTCAAAGTCTGATCCACTTTTAACCCAATTTCTTCGCCCGGATTCATTTTGCCACTTAAAAGATGGCTTTCAATCAATTTTTGTGCTACATTCTTCGGTGTCATTCTTACCAATACGTGAACGCTTGCGCTTGCGTTACCGTTACCGACACGTTACCGAAAAAAATCGGAAAACGCAAGCGCAAACGAAGGGGTCCCCGAAGACGCATCGTCTTTGGGGTAGAAACGCAAACGAAGGGGTCCCCGAAGACGCATCGTCTTTGGGGTAGAAACGCAAACGAAGGGGTCCCCGAAGACGCATCGTCTTTGGGGTAGAAACGCAAACGTTCGCGGGTTTACCAAAGGCCGAGGATTTTCCACCAAAGTCCGCCGACGAGCATCCAGATGACGATATTGATAAAGCCGACAATGGCGCCCACTTTCCACCACTGGCCAATGGTTACATAACCTGCGCCAAAAAGAATGGGGGCAGGACCGGATGCATAATGAGTGAGGCCGCCAAAAAGACTGCTAAAAAATCCAAGGACTAAAGCGGCAAGCTCAAGAGGCGTTCCTAAAGCAATAGCAACAATAAGAAAAGGGCTATACATGGCGGTAATTTGGCCCACATTGCTTGCAAAAAGATAATGGGCATAAAAATAGATCAGGGCAATGATCGAAAATCCAATGATCCATTCAAAGCCGGCAACCTGCCCTACTACTAAGTCGCTAAACCAGGTGCTAAAGCCAAATTTATTTAAATATAAAGGCAAAGTTACTAGCGTTGCAAACCAAATAAAGGTATTCCAGGCGCTTTTCTCTTCCAAGATGTCTTTGAGATTCAAAACCCCGGTGATCAGCAAAATGGAAAGCCCCGCCATCGCCGCAATGGTAGGTTTTACACCAATAAAACTTCCGGCAATCCATAAAACGATCAAAAGAAAAAATGTTCCCAGCATGATCCATTCTTTGGATTTCATCTTACCCATCTTTTTGAGCCTTTCACGGGCCATATCGCGCGCATGCGGCGTTTTGCGGATCGTTGGATTGACAAGGCGGAAAATGACGTAAGGGACTACAGCTAAACTAATGAGTCCGGGAACAATTGCAGCTGAGGCCCATCCGATCCAGGTAAGCTCGATTCCATGGCTTTTGGCAAGTTCGGCAATGAGGGGGTTTCCGGCCATAGAAGTTAAAAACATCGCGGATGTAATTGCCAATCCTTGAAATGCAGATAAAGTTAAAAATGCCCCCATTTTCGGATCGTGAGCGCTTCCTGTAAAAATATCTGCCAAAGATTTTAAAAGCGGGTAAATGATCCCCCCTCCCCTTGCCGTGAGGCTTGGGATAAGCGGCGCAATCACAAGATCTGTAGCCACAAGACCATATCCAAGCCCTAAACTATTCTTTCCGATCAAGCTCATGATATTATATGCGATCCGATTCCCAAGTCCCGATGCTATGAATCCCCGAGAAATAAAAAATGCGAAAACAACAAGCCAAACGACATCATTGCTAAACCCGCTAAAGGCCTGCTCAAACGTCAAAGTGTGGGTCAAAATAGCAGCAGTAAGAGAAAAAATCGTAATGACTGCCATGGGAAAAGGCTTCAAGATGATGCCGAAAATGGTCGCTGCAAAAATAGCAAAAAGATGCCAAGCCTGAGGTGTTAAACTATCCGGAGCAGGCAAAAACCATAAGATGACCCCAACTGCTAACGTTATCGCAAAAGAAATCGCATTTTTCTTATTCATCGGGTTAGATTATAAGCAAAATTTCATTTTTAGGAAATAACCACTGAGATAGACACCGCAGAGAAAAAAATTTAAAACTTCTTCCTCCTCTGTGGTATCTATCTCTCAAGGTGAATTTCTTTACCTTTTTGCGTTGAAATAGAGGATGAAGACGGCGGCGGAGAAAATGGCTGATGTAATGACCCGCCATCTGCCGATAGGCGCATGGGTTACGCTGATACTATCATCGCGATCCCAGGTCGTGAATTGTAGTGTTTTGAGCCGATAGTAGGCAATGAGAAGACAAAACCCATTGATGATGGGAATCATCATCCCAAGGCCTCTCAGCCATACGTTGAAACTGCGCTTGACTGCCATTTGAAAGGGAAGCTGAAAACGGCTTCCTTGACGCAATTTGATTTTTAAGAAAAATTTACCAGGCGTTCTGCCCCAAGTACTTAAGAAAATTGCTTCAATGGGAATCCAAACAAAAAACTCGAAAGGAATGAAAGATTCCCATTTTCCAAACGGCAAATGACCATGAAAAAAGACCCTTCCAGCCCATAGAATTAAAAAAAACCAACCATAATCGGTAAAACGGGCAAGAAGCCTCATCCATGGATTTGCTTTGGTGCTATCCTCATTGATAGTTCCGGTATGATCGATGATGATTTCAGTAGGATCGATGACTTTCACAAAATCTATTTTAATGAGGCGGTTCTTTTTCTGCAGCCATCAAAAGCCGGTTCATCAGCGCTGCATCTTTTAGAAGATCGGGACTGCAGTCAATTTCAATGACAGCGGCCCCGCTGCGGTCCGCTTTCCGAAACTCCCGATAGAGAGTTTTAGCACTGAGTTCTCTTAAGATAAAAGGACCTTTAAGCTCTTCTTTTCCCATCACAAGCTTTACAGTGGCCCGAGGCGCATAATGACGGTATTTCATTCCCGGACTGTGGAAAGAATTGCCTTGGGAAATTGGTTGCTTGATCGCATCTTCGATCTCCTCTTTGGAAATAGATCCGGGACGAAGAAGCTTTGGCTCCTCATCAAGAAGAGAGATGACAGTCGATTCAATCCCAAGAGAAGAGTCTCCCCCATCTAAAATCAGCGGCACTTTCCCTACTAAATCTTCCAAAACATCAATCGCATTCGTAGGGCTTGGGCGGCCGGAGAGATTGGCAGATGGTGCAGCTATCGGCTCACCTACTGCCCGGATAAGATCTAAAGCAATTGGATGAGCCGGCATCCGGATAGCTATGCTATCTAGTCCTGCAGATACAATGGAGGGAACTTTTAAAGATCTTTTTAGAACAAGGGTCAAAGGACCCGGCCAAAACCTTGCCGCTAGAGTTTCAAAAAGAGGAGGAAGATCTCGGGATAAAAGGGCTGCATCTTGCAACTTTTCGATATGGACAATCAAAGGGTTATCCGGAGGGCGGTTTTTAATAGCAAAAATTTTTAATACTGCATCTTGTTGAAAAACAGGGGCTCCCAGTCCATACACGGTCTCCGTTGGGAAAACAATGGGTATCCCCTCTTTTAAAAATTTTGCTGCCAGATGAATCTCCGATCCGGCTACGATTTCCGTTTTCATGCTCTATAGGATAGACGGATAAGGGACAAAAGCCAAGCCAAAAGCCAAGCTTTCAAAAAAATCTAAGACAAGGTAAATGTAGTAACCATGACTATCGACCAATCAAGGGAAAGACCCATAACTTGGTTTAAACCAAGCCACAGGAGCCTTGCCGAACAGGCAGTTGGCGCCTCCATTTTTTTAACTTTAAGCTGGGCAAGTAGACTCTCTTTCGGGTTTCTGTACATAGACCCGGAGCTTTTTGCCAGCCAAAATGTCCTCCTTTTTAAACCCGCTTGGATGATCTATCATTTTCTTGCGGCCTGTTCTATCTGGATGCTTTGGAGAAGATATTCGTTAAAAGTCTTAAAGCTAGAACTTGTCCTTTTTCTCTTCCAGCTTGCCCTTTTGGCTGGCTGGGCAACGAGCTTTTATTTCCAAGGGCCACTTGTGGCGCTAGCCTCGATTATTTTTCTCAACTGCGGAGCTGTTTTATCTGCCCTTCTCTATTGGAAAAAAGAGCAGATGGCTGGACAATTCACAATTTTACAATTGATGTGGATTTTTTATGTAATGGTAATCAACATGTTGGTGTGTGTTTCATGAATAAGGTAAGTTTTTGGTCGATCTTAGTTTACGTGGGTCTTTTAATGGGGCTTGCGGTGTATGGTTTTGTAAAGAGCGGAAGTTTGGCTTCTCTCATTTCCGGGCTTGTCTTTGGTTTGAGTTTAGGGATTAGCGGCGCTTTGATTATGGCAGGATTTAGAACTGCATTTCATGCATCCATTGTCATTTTAACTATGATAACGATCGTCTTTTCCTATCGCTTTGCAATTAGCTTTAAATTGATACCGGGAGGGATGGCCTTGCTGAGTTTGAGCCTGCTCTTTTTTCTTATTTACCAGTTCCGGAAAAACGCGCTTCCGGAGCGGAGCAATCGATATTTTTGTATAAAACATCGATGTATTTTGCCCGATCTAAGCCAAATTGGGGCATAAACGCATGCTCGAAAACATCCATTACCAAAATTGGGAGCCCTCCAGCCAAATGGCCTAAATCATGCTCATTGATCCATGTATTGATGAGCTGATTGGACTGCCCGTCAAGATAGAGAACCGACCATCCAATTCCACGGATCATTCCGGTAGCAATAAAATCCTGTTTCCACTGATCAAAACTGCCAAATTGTTTGACAATTGTTTGCACAAGAGCCCCTTTTGCATTGGGCTCTCCATAACCTCCCAGATTGCCAAAATAAAGCTCATGCAGCCGCATGCCGTCAAATTCCCAACCAAACCTTCTCTTTAGAGCCCCATATTCATAACTTTTCGGATCCGTGCTACCCAGTTTGGCAAGAAGATCGTTAGCATTTTTTACATATCCTTCATAAAGGGTGAAATGCATTTTCAAAAGCTGATCACTAAAACCCTCCATTCCAATAAGATGAGAATAGTTTTGCGCTGAAAAAGAAAACAGCGTGTTGATCAATAAAAGGGCTATAAAAATCATAGCTTTTCCTTCAATGTGGGAATGGAATGGAGTAAACCATCTAAATCCGGGAAATATTTGTAATGGGAAAGATCAGAGTCGTCCACACAGATCGTCCAACCCTTTTTTGTATGGATCAAAAGCCTCTCTGTGATCTTTTGATGACCTTCGACAAAAGTTAATACCAAGACTTGTATGGCCATGTGATTGACTGCCGAGATGTCTCTTGCCGTATCTTCGGCAATTTTATCCGCATCATGGAGCAAATAGGTGCCGACGGGCTTTCCAACAAGTCTCTTTTCTGCCTCGATTCTATTCATAATCTTTTCTATATCCAATTTTTCGACTTATTGCTAGAGTATTTCTTTATGGAAAATACAAATCGCAAATCGGACTATCCGATCAATCCTTTGATTTTAAACCGGTGGTCTCCCCGATCAATGACAGCAGAACCGCTTTCTGATGAGGAACTTTTTCCCCTTTTTGAAGCTGCCAAATGGGCGCCATCGTCCTACAACGGGCAGCCTTGGCGCATTCTTTATGCAAAAAGAGATACCCCTCATTGGGAAACTCTTTTTAGTTTGCTCATCGAGTTCAATCAGCAGTGGTGCAAAAACGGTGCAGTCTTGGGACTTTTTTTCTCTCGGACAACCTTTGAAAAAAATAATAAGCCATCCAAGACCCATGCATTTGATGCAGGAGCTGCCTGGGAAAATCTTTGCCTCGAAGGAGAAACTAGGGGGCTTGTTGTCCATGGAATGGAGGGCTTCGATTATGACAAAGCTGCCCTTCTCATCCCAAAGGGACATGAGGTCCATGCGATGTTTGCAGTAGGAAAAAGGGCCCCTAAAGAAAAGCTCCCAAAAGAGATGCAGGAAAGGGAAATGCCGTCGGATCGAAAAAAGATCTCAGAATTTATTTATGAAGGGGTCGTAAAATAAAAAATCGAGCAGGCCTCGAGACCTTGCTCGATCTAAATATCTGAAGTTTCAGACTCTTACTCAGCAGTTTGCATAACAGAAGCTGATGCGCCTTTGCGTCTTCGGCGTCTTCGTTTTTTCGTAGTTTTTCTAGCTGTTTTGCGTTTTGCTTTTCTTCTGCCACCTTTGCGAGCTTTTCTCTTAGTCGCCTTTCTTTTTTTGGCAGCTTTTTTTCTGCGTTTCACCATTTTTTCCTCCTTTAAGTGTAGGCAATTTTTAAGAAGAACCAATTTTGGCCTCTTTTGCAGGCGATCCTGCATTGCCTTACAAATTTAATTATACATTTCTTGTTAATTAATTCAATTCACTAATAACGATTTTGTTTTACTTTTGATTATTTAAAAAATTAAAAATTCAGCTCAGAGATATCTGTGAAGCCAATTTTGATATGCACAAAAAAATAAGAAATTTTCTAAAATAAATCTAAAATCTGATATGATTAATGACAAAATCTTAAATCGTTTATTTATAACGATTTAAAAATACTTGCAAAAATTTAAAGAACTTAAAGTTAAAAGCTTATGGCACCTCTTAGCGAACAACTTCGACCAACCCAATTTGAAGAGATTGCAGGACAAAATCATCTAACAGGTGATCACGGATATATTACCAAAATTATTCAAAGTAAACGGCCGGTTTCTCTTCTTTTGTTTGGCCCTCCCGGCTCTGGTAAAACAACAATTGCGAGAAATTATGCTGCAACATTTAACATCCCTTTTAAAATATTAAGCGCGGTTTTTAATTCCACAACCGAATTGAAAAAGATTTTAAAAGAAACTGGGGATCTTCCTCTTCTTTGTCAACAAACCCTCCTTTTTATCGATGAAATCCACCGCTACAACCGTGCTCAGCAAGATATCTTTCTTCCGTTTCTTGAAGATGGAAGTTTAATTCTAGTCGGTGCAACTACTGAAAATCCCTCTTTTGCCTTGAATGGCGCTTTACTATCGAGGCTGAGAGTTCTCACCCTAAATCCACTAGATACCAATGCCTTAGAACAAATTCTTAGCCGTTATGAAAAAAGAGTCCGTCCCCTTCCCCTCACTTCTCAATCAAGATCTTTCCTCATCTCCCAATCACAAGGAGACGGGCGCCATCTTTTAAATCTTGTTGAAACCATCCAAGATGAAAAAGGACCACTTGATCTAGATGCCATATCCAATCTGATTCAAAAAAGACTTCCCCTTTATGATAAAGATAGAGAAGGCCATTACAATCTCATTTCTGCGCTTCATAAATCGCTGCGGGGCTCTGATCCCGATGCAGCACTTTATTGGTTTGCTAGAATGCTAGATGGCGGCGAAGAGCCTTTATTTATTGCGAGAAGGCTCATCCGAATGGCATCAGAAGATATTGGTTTGGCAGATCCAAATGCTCTTCCCCTTACAATCGCCGCGCAAGATGCATATCAAAGGTTAGGATCTCCCGAAGGAGAGCTTGCCCTTGCTGAGGCGGTAGTCTATCTCGCTTTATGCCCTAAAAGCAATGCGATCTATAAAGCGTATGGCAAAGCGCGAAAAGTTGCATCCGATACGGGACATCTGATGCCTCCTAAACATATCCTTAATGCTCCAACTCCTCTCATGAAAGAAATGGGCTATTCTGATGGCTACATTTATGATCCCGACACCCCTGAAGGCTTTTCGGGCCAGGACTATTTCCCCAAAGAATTGGGAAAGCAGGAATTTTACTCCCCAATCGAGCGGGGATTCGAGCGGGAAATGGGTAAGCGACTTGCCTATTTTAAAAAATTAAGTGCAAACCTTGCTTCCAATCAGTGATCAGTTTATAGTAATCCCGCTATGTTGGAATTGCCTACACTCCGTAAAAATAAAGTCAATCTTGCCGACTACAATATGGGGCAAGATATTGAAAATCGCATTCTCATGGCAGACTTTTCGGCCTTTGATATTGAAGTTTTAGAGGAAATTCTTTTCAGCCCCTTAAAAATCTCCTTAAAGAAATTCTTACGGGGATCCAAACCCAAAGAAGAGGCTTTGCAAAAACTGCAAAAGACCTCTCTTTTTACAATCGATGATGATTTTATCCTTGTAGATAAAGAACTTAGGAAATACTTTGAGTTTCAAATCCTCCGTTTTGATCCCGACTTTAAACCCGACATGGAATTTCTCTCGGCTCTTCTTCGAAAAGTCCCTATCCATCATCTGCCCAACTGGTATTCCATTCCTCGATCCTCCAATAACATTTTCGAATCGATTGTGGAAAAATATCTCCTCTCTCCCCAAATCTATCATCGGTATCTCTCAGAGCTTTGTTTCCAAGACCAAAAAATCCATTCCATCATTTCCGATCTATTTCAAGCTCCTGAGTTTAAATTGGTTTCTAGCGATGTGATTGAAAAATACAACCTAGAGCGGCGCGAATATGAAGAGATCATGCTACTTCTTGAATTCAATTTCATTGGATCCGCCTCTTTTGAGAAAAAAGATGATCATTGGATTGAAATAGTCACCCCTTTTTACGAGTGGCAAGAATACCTCCGTTTTCTCAAGAATACAGAAGCTCCTGCAGTGCCAAACATCAAATCCTCTACATCGGATTTTGCATTTATCGATGAAATGGCCCACACCCTAGAAGAGGCCTTAAAAAAACCTCTTCCTCTTACCAAAACACCTTCCACGGCAATCCAAAAACTTTTGGAAGTTGAGCTTGCTGCAACCGATAAAAAGAACTTAAAACCTACAGAATCATCTAAATCTTGGCTTAAATCATCTCGTGAAGATCAAGCTCTTTATCTCTATCGCCACCCCAAAAACCGCCTCCTCAACTCCTCCATCTCTCCCCAAATTGCAACTGAAAGAAACGTTCGGGAAGCTGAAAAATCGATCAAGCGGGCCTTGCATGGGAATTGGGTCTATTTCGATGATTTTATTAAAGGGGTAACCGTCACACTCAGCGAACATTCTGTAATTATGCTCCAGCGAACGGGAAAGCATTGGAAATATACTCTTCCGGTTTATACTGAAAGTGAGAAAGAATTTATAAAGGCCGTGATTTTCGAGTGGCTTTTCGAAATGGGAATGGTGAAAATAGCAAATCATCTAGGTAAAGACTGCTTTGCAGTCACCCCATTTGGAAAATTCTTCTTTGAGGAATAGCGTATTACAGATGTTTGGACAAACCTTTTCTGTATCAGATATCCCTAAAGTTTTGATTTTGGCATTTTTGGAAATCCTTCTTTCCATGGACAATGCCATTATTCTTGGGCTCATTGCAAGCAAGTTGCCTCAAAGGCTGAGATCTCGAGCCCTTTTTACCGGTTTTGTCTCAGCTTGGGTCTTACGTATCATTGCTATTTTGGGACTTTCCTATTTTTTGCAATACCTTTGGATACAAGTCTTTGGAGGACTTTATCTCATCTATTTAGCCGTAAAATATTTTTTTAAGAAAAAAGATCATAGCGGCCTTCTCCCTAAACCTAAGGTCAATTTTTGGACAGCAGTCCTAATGATTGAGCTTTTCGATCTTGCATTTGCCATGGATTCCATTGTGTCAGGTCTTGCATTTATAGCCGGGCCGGGAGAACCAGTCCTCTTCCATCCAAAAATCTGGATCGTCTATCTAGGAGGCATGATCGGTGTTTTTTTCATCCGTTATACCTCGCAGATCTTTAGCACATTTCTGATCCGCTTTCCTAGATTAGAAACGGCCGCCTATATGATGATCGGATGGATTGGGTTAAAACTCATTTGCACAGCCCTAGCATTTACTTTCCCTTATTTTGATCTCGTTTTTTGGACGGGTCTTGTACTATTCTTCCTGCTAGGATTTTTGTATGAGTAAACCCGAAAATGAACTCGTTTCCAATCGGCGTGCCTTTCATGATTATGAAATTTTAGATACGTATGAAGCCGGAATTGTTCTTCTTGGCACCGAAATTAAATCGCTGCGCAATCATGGAGGCTCTCTCCAAGATGCCTACATTGATCTAAAAGGGGGCGAGCCTTGGCTCATTAATTCCAGCATTGCCCCTTATTCCTTCGGCAATGTCTTCAACCATGAAGATAGGCGCCCCCGAAAGCTTTTGATGCATAAAGGCGAAATTGCCAAGCTCCGCAAGCAAGTAGCAGAAAAAGGACTTACCCTAATCCCCCTTGCTATCTATCTCAATAAAAAAGGGATTGCCAAAGTCCGTCTAGCAGTGGCCAAAGGAAAGAAGCTTTACGACAAACGGGCCGCCCTAAAAGAAAAGCAAATCAAACGATCCCTGCAGCGCGAAGAGGAATAAACAAAACGCAAATGTTCACGGGAGTGAGGAGAATTCCAATTGCTCCTTGACGAGAAGAAGTACAATCATTTATTTTGCTATCATCAATTTTGAGGGGAACCATGAAAGTAGTCATCGCTAAAGCCGATCTCGTCAATATCATTGCGAAAATCCAAAATATCGTACCGGCAAAACCTGCCATTCCTATTCTTGCCAATGTGCTTTTAGAAGCAGTCGATGATCAGCTCATTGTCAGCGCAACCGATTTGACAGTAAGCATACGGTGCTTTAGCCCGGCAAAAGTGATCGAAGAAGGATCGATCGCCCTTCCTGCCCGGAGATTTTTTCAGCTCATCCGAGAGCTCACTGCCCCACAAGTCAAAATTACGGCAGAAACCAATGAAACTGCTGAGATCACAACAGGAACTTCCGTTTTCAAAATCAATGGGATGAATAAATCTGAATTTCCCCATCTTCCCGATTTAGCAGGTTCGCCTGAGCTCCAACTCGGCAAATCAACTTTGAAAGAAATGCTTTCCAAAACAGTCTTTGCTGCAGCTAAAGAAGACAGCCGTTTTACGTTAAATGGCGTCCAACTGCAAGTCGCAGGACAAAAAGCAACCTTCATTGGCACGGATGGGAAAAGACTCTCGAAAATTGCAGCCCCTGTTGCCATTGACCCTGCAATGCAAGGCTCTTACATCATTCCACTTAAAGCAGTTGAAGAAATGATCAAAATCTTGGATGACTCTGAAACTGCTGCAACCTTGACAGTTGCCTATGACAAAGTCTCTTTGGAAACAGGATCGCTCACACTGATTTCCAAACTCCTTGCCGGCCAATATCCCGATGTCGATCGGGTCATTCCGGAAAAAGTGGTAAGTAGATTTTCCATGCATCGAGAAGAGCTCATGGCCCTTCTTCGCCAAGTATCTCTATTTACGTCGGATACGAGCAACTCCGTCCGCTTTAGCTTTGAAACAGGCCAGCTCCACTTAACTGCTTTAAGCCATGAAATCGGCGAAGGGC
Organism: uncultured bacterium; assembly: GCA_964641775.1. Lineage (GTDB taxonomy): Bacteria > Chlamydiota > Chlamydiia > Chlamydiales > SM23-39 > CAIPFQ01. Next base: position 28,942 of record CAZXLK010000001.1, read on the forward strand.
GGGTAAGTATGCCTGTCGATTATTCAGGACCAAAGCTCGATATTGCATTCAATCCCTACTTTTTCCTCGACATTCTTCGCCATAGCAAAGATGAAACGATCCGCTTTGGATTGAATGATGCCCATAATCCCGGCATTGTTACCGATTCAACCAACGCCCTTTTTGTCATCATGCCCATGCGGCTCAATGAAAGCCCCCCTCCTGCCGTTGTAAATGCCGCAACTTAAATCTCTTTATTTGCGCAATTTTCGCAATTTCGATCAGGTTGAAATTGCCTTTTCCCCAGGTATTAACATCATCTGGGGCAATAATGCAGCAGGCAAAACAAATCTTCTCGAAGCGATTTCTCTTCTTGCAATGGGAAGATCTTTCCGGACGCAGCATCTATCGGAATTGATTCGAGAGGGCGAGTCTTTCTTTTTTCTTGCGGCGGAAATTCTTCTGGCCCAAGTGACCCATTCGATAAAACTCAACTTTGATGGACAAAACAAAAAGCTGCAGATCGATTCTACAACGTTTAGTTCCTTCAATCCTCTTTTAGGAACTCTTCCTTTAGTCCTCCACTCCCCTGCCGATTCTGAGCTCATTTCAGGCTCTCCTACCTATCGACGCCGTTTCCTTAACCTCCATCTTGCACAAAGCGATCCCATCTATATTCACCATTTCTCCCGCTTTTGGAGGGCCATGAAGCAAAGAAATGCCTTGCTTCGCACCCAAAAAATGGAAGAAATTGCACTTTGGGAAGAAGAAATGGCCCGCTCCGCAAATTATATCTACCAGAAAAGACATGAGCTAGTCTCCGAGCTCAAAGCTCCTCTAACCACTCATGGAAATGAGCTCATTTCCCGCGAGATGCATGAGATACGCTATCACCCCTCTTCTCCTGACAATTATTTGGAAATTCTTAAAAAAAACCGAAAGCGCGACTCAGAGTTGGGACTTACGACAGCGGGGCCTCATCGAGATGATCTCTCTTTTTGGATTGGAAATGCTCCGGCAAAAACCTTTGCAAGCGAAGGGCAGAAAAAAACAGCAGCTGCTGCCCTCAAACTGGCCGAATGGGATAGGTTAGCGCATCGCCTCGCCATCCAGCCTCTCATGGCCGTCGATGATATCGGCCTTGCCTTAGACCCAACGAGACAAACCCAATTTCAAACCAAGCTTGAAAATCTTTCCCAAGTTTTCATCACAACCCCCTATCCACCTAAGGACCAAGGTTCTCATATTCAAATACACCAGGGAAAAATTATCCCATCCCGCACTCTTTTTTGAGAGTCATTTGGCGAATTGATTTTCGGTCGATTTTACTCCACTTGCGCCGGTCGATGATCGATAATCGGTGACAGCGTCTTGCTGGGCGCCGATGAGCTCAACGCCTGACCATTTTTGATGCGTGAGCACATCTACTTTTGCATCGCGCTCTTTTCTCTGAATATTCTCTACATAGGCTAGCATTTTTCTTTCTGCAAAATCCTTTGCAAAGGTTTTAGCAAATAGAGCATCGCCATGAAACCCTGCCAAAGTGATGAATTGCCAGACATAGCCAAGCGCGCCAAGCTGATCTTGATAGGCTGCAATTTCATGATCGCTCATCCCAAACTTATCCCAGTTAAAGGAAGGAGAAAGATTATAGGCTAAAAATTTATTGGGGAAAACTTGGTGGACGCCATGAGCAAATCTTGAAGCCTCCTCAATGAAAGGCGCTGCCGTTTCCATCCACAGCATATCCGCGTAAGGGGCAAAAGCTATGCCTCTAGCAATGCCCATCTCCACTCCCCCTTTGATCTGATAATAGCCTTCAAAAGTACGGGGAATTTCCCAGTCCCAAGCAATTTCTACACCGAGTTCTTTGGCAAGGGCCACCGCCTCTTTATGGGAAAGAGTGTTCGCCCTCTTCCACCTTCTCAAAAGCTCCCCTTCTAAATTTTCGGATACGGCATCAAAATAGGTTTTTAAGTCGGCCTCTTTGAACCAATCAGCCACGACTGCCTCGATCTCCTCTTTTTCCGCTTGACCCAAGTTCCGGATCACCTCTGCAAGAGCAGGGAGTTTTATATTGCACGTTCCAAGAATGAAAGGATGATCCCTTGGATCAATATTTGTATCGAGAAGAGTCGCCCCTTCTGCATCTGTTCGGGCTACAATGAGAAGATCGGATCCCATGATATCTGCTTGAAGCCGCGCTGCAATAAGCCGATCGCAATGCTCCTGCGTTGAGACGAGCACCTTGCCCGACATGTGGCCACATTTTTTTGTGCCCGGTTTTTGGTCTTCCAAATGGATCCCGGCAGCTCCCCTTTGAATGAACATTTTGGTTAGCTTCATGACAGCCGATAGGCCTCCATGCCCTGTGTCGGCATCAGCGATGATAGGACGAAGATAATCAAGTGCGGGTTTGGCCTCTCTTTCAGCTGCCGTCATCCGCCATCTATTTTCTCTTTGTTTGCGATCGTGAAATCTTTGTGCTTGGAAAAGCTGCTCCACTTTATTGGGAACGGTATCCATCGGGTAATCGGCAAAATCAGGCCCCGGTTCATTCGATGTGGAAGCTGTGGATGAGCATTGCCATCCGCTTACGTAAATGCTTGTCAAATGCTCTGCCATCTCAATGACTTGGATCGGGTCTAGCGCGCCAAAAGTGTGGGAATAACTCCCCTCTTTTTGCATTTTCTTGAACATTAGCCATGCTTTTTTTGCCATGGCACTTGAAGGATACTCTTGATGGATGCTCTCTCTTAATGCAGCGACTTTTTGAGCAGTATAAGGTCTTCGAATGTCTGAATGACGCTCTTCTTTCCACCAAGAAGCGATTTTTTCAGGTGCATGTTGATCAAGCCCATCTTCGGCATAAACGAATAGGGCAAAGCAAAGGATTAGAAATTTCATAGTCAGTGAATATCGATGAAGGAAATATTTTGCGTCAAATAAAAAAATCTGTTAACGAAAAGGTTAGCTATGAGAATAACCCTTCTTCTTCTACTTCTTCAAGTGGGATTCGGGCTCACTCCTGATGATGCCTTAAAAAGGCTAATGGATGGAAACGGACGCTACATAAAGGATGCCTTGCAACATCCAAATCGCACATCAGAAAGAAGAGAAGCCACAACCGCAAAACAATTTCCATACGCAGTGATCGTTGGCTGCTCCGATTCTAGGGTAGCTCCTGAAATCATTTTTGATGAAGGAGTCGGAGATCTTTTTGTTGTAAGGGTGGCCGGAAATGTAATAGGGCAAATAGAACAAGAAAGCATCCAATATGCTGTGCAAGTGCTCGGCTCTGTTTTCATCCTGGTGTTGGGACATGAAAATTGTGGCGCTGTTCAAGCAGTAGTGGATGGAAAAACCGAAACAATTCCCGCAATCGCATCGATCATCGAGCCTGCAATCCAAGATGCAAAGGAAGAAAAAGCAAAGGATCTTCTTGCCTCTTCGATCAAAGAAAATGCCATTCATATGAAAGATCTTATTTTACAATCTTCTGTGATTAAGAGTTTTGTAGACAAGAAAAAAGTTGCCCTGCAACCAGCCTATTATAATTTACAAACCGGAAAAGTAGACCTACTTTAGAAAATGTTAGCATTCTCCGTTTTTTTAGTTTCCTCATTTTTTCTTTTTGGATCTGTTGAGAACTCAATCACTTCTCTCATAGACAAAAAAATCAAGATCACTTCTTCAAAAAAATATACACAGAATCATTTTCAAGAGATGGTTCATGCGATAGAAAAAAAAGAAAATAAGCTTCGCATCGTAACCTACAACATGCTCATGGAGAAATTCGATAAATCTCACGAAGAGGTCCATCATTGGGCGAAACGGTTGCCAAGGATCGTAGAGCTAATTGTTGAAATGGATGCCGATGTCATTGGAACTCAGGAGTTAGATGCAAAGCAAGCCCGTGAGCTGATGGCGCATCTTCAAACTTATGAGTTTTTTGGAAAACCTAATAGAGAAGGAGAATACAAGGGAATTTTATACCGCAGATCGAGACTTGAGCTATTGGAAGGCAAATATTATGTGATCCAAGGATCGAAAGCAGGTCTTACGAAGGTGTTGTTATTGGATAAAAAAACGGGCAAAAAATTCTCTCTTCTCAATACCCACTTTGCTTTTAGCGGAGGTCCGGATAAAAGGGAGCTCGAAACTAAATTTGTCATCAAGAAGATGGAAGAAATATCAAAAGAAATGCCGGTATTATTTGTTGGGGATTTAAATACCTTTCCCAATTGGCGTGAATTCAGTTTTCCTGCTTATGATGGACCTTCTATCCACCAAATGTTTATTAAAGCCGGCTTTTGGAATGCCGAAGATGTGGCCCTTTTTGGACACCTTGGCCCAATTTCCACATTTACCAATGCTCCTCCTTCCACCACCTCATTTCGAGGATTCGGCTCTCCCGGTGTTATCTTAGATCATATCTATGTCTCAGATGGAGTTGTGGTGCTCATTCATGCTGTAGAGACAGGGACAGTTGATGGGCATTTCCCCTCTGATCATATGCCTGTCATCGCCGACATTTTATTGAGTCGATAGCCTCTTCTGCATCCTTGTTAAAGATCAACGGTAATTTTTCTTCTAAAACGGATTCCATGATTTTTTTAAAATCCTGGAATTTTCTCATTGGATGGAGTCCGGAGCCACCCCCAAAGTGAATGAGATGATAATCAATGTAAAATTCCATGTGGGGTGTTGGCCATTTGATCCGAGCCTTCGCAAGAGACTCGAGGCCAAATTTTGCGAAAGCTTCTTTCGTATAGGGAGAGAAATCAGAAATGGATCGTCGCGGGAACAGCCGAAAGGCTACATCGGGATTCTCTTTTAAATAATGAAAAGAATGAGAGCCCGAATCACATACCCACCCATCTACCAAATCAACATGGAATTTAAGATCTCTTAAATTGGGTAACCTTTGAGGATCAAAAGCTATAAAAGGAACCCACAAATAATGCCTGCCATGAAAATCGCTATCAATCCCAACAATTGGAACATCAGTTAAAAGCTCTCGAATGCTAAATGGTTTCATTGGAAAGACATCTCCATCCAAAATGACAACGATGTCATCGTGATCATATCCATGTGTATCAAGAGCATATTGGATCACATGGCAATGGCGAATAGAGACATGCTCATAAATTTTCTGAATCTCAGGGATTTCATCTTTCAATGGAATACGGAAAAAATCATTACCCGTCTCAGTGCTAAGTGCTCTCTGAATTTCCAGATTTAAAGGATTATCCGCATGCCACGAAGGATCATAATCGACACATTTCACTCCGAAGAGATCGCAAGTATTGCGAATTGCATTTTGTTTTTCTTCATTGAAACCATCATTAAAAACAATGAGCTCATAGTCATCGAGGAGAAACTTTTGCAAAGCTTTATGCTGATATTCAATAAATCCTGTGTGATTTGCCTGAAATGTTAAGATCCGGATCTTTGCTCCGAGTTGAAAAGAGACGAAACAAAAAATGAGAGCTAAGATCAATCGTTGCATGGTTTCCCCCTAAAAGCCTGCAGACTATAGCCAAGCTCATCAAAAGATGCAATCTGTAAAAATTATTTTTAAAAAAATGAATCTGTGATATACCTAACCAGCTTTTTTACAAGGAGGCAAGATGAAGAAGATTCTGTTATTCATGTTCGCTTGCATTGGTCTTCATGCAACTGCTTTCAATTTGCAGTCATCCTATAACGTGGTATCGACTTGGCCCGGCGGCTATCAAATTGAAGTTGCATTGAAAAACACATCACAAGCAGATACCACAAGTTGGTCTGCTACATTTAGTTTACCTGCCGGTCAAACGATTAGCAGTTTATGGAATGCAAATTTCACAGCATCAGGACAAACCATTTCGGTAACAAATCCATCCTGGTTTGGCGGCGGGGTCATAAAAGCCGGAGCCTCTTGGACTTTTGGCGTTGTGATTAACAATCCTCAAAACACCGCGAATGGTTTGATTGGCCTTGCGGCAGTTGGAAATGGGACAGCTGTTTTGCCAGTGCCAACAGCACCAAAACTCAATGCCATCACTGCCAGCTCCAATAATTATCAAGTCTCATGGAATAGCGTTGCAAATGCAGCCTCCTATTCGCTGCAGCAATCGACCAATACATCTTTTACAAACCCGACAACTGTTCAGCAGGGAGCGAGCTTATCTCATTCTTTCACCAATCAGCCAAACGGGACCTATTATTACCGGGTAAATGCATCGAATTCATCAGGGATCAGCCCTTGGAGTAATATCCAAACTGTTACAATCAATATTCCTATAACGCTTGCAGCCCCAGTGCTTTCTGCAATTTCCAACCCATCCAAATCAGGAAATTATACAGTATCTTGGAGTAGTGTTACAAATGCACAAAACTATACGCTGCAAGTTTCATCGTCGTCCGGCTTTACTAGCCCTCAAACAGTGGCAACGACAACATCAACATCATTTAATGTTACCAATCAGGCGCAAGGAACTTACTATTATAGAGTTATTGCAAATGCCTCCGGCGTGACAAGCAATCCCAGCAATGTGCAAAGCACAACTGTTGTCAATGCAACAGCCAATTGCCATTTGGATGCGTATTGGGAATCGTGGAATTCTGCAGATCCCCTATCAGCCATTGCCGCAATGAAATTTGATACAGTATCCATTTCTTTTGGAACGTTTCAATCAACCGGCAATAATACATTCATCGTTACCGGACTCGATTGCAGCCAGGCAAATCTTACGCAATTTGTCAATTTGGTCCATGCAGCCGGGAAAAAAGTTAAAATTTCCATTGGCGGTGCGTCATATCCTATCTCAAGTTATTTAACAACAACTGCTGCAGCAGCAGGCTGCGCACACGCCATTGCAAATTTCGTAGTTGCAAATAGTTTAGATGGCGTCGATTTGGATATCGAAGATTACCCGGCAGCAAGCAATCAAATTGCCCTTATCCAAAATCTTCGCTCGCTTCTTCCAAATGCCGACATCAGCTACACGCCAGGCACCCCTGCAATGCAAATCCAGGCGTTTCATGATGTGATTATTGGGTCTCATCAATACCTAACAAAAATCAGCTTTATGGCATACGATTATGGCTCAGGATATAATTATACCCAAGATGTGCAGGCAATGCTTACAGCAGGTATTCCATCCACTAAGATCATGATCGGTCTCATGCCTGGAAAAGATGATTTAGGGGCTCTTACCTCTTTATCAAATATCTCGAGTGCAGCAAGTTATTGCGTCACCAACAAACTGGCCGGTCTCATGTTTTGGGATTTAAACCGAGACTATGAAAACACAACCGGTTTAGGTAATTCAGCAGCAACCAATACTGCCTACCCCATTCTTCATGGGACAGCGCCATAAGGCATTTTTAAGCCGCGGAGAGAGTAGCCGCGGCTTTTTTACTCGTACATCCACGGCATCATATTGTGATTGAGGTGCTCCATAATCCAAATGGAGAAAAAGATGATAATTCCAATGACCCCTAACGTGGAGGCATAAACGAGAAGATTCCATCTTGAACCTTTGACACTTAGGACATTCAGGAAAAAAATCGACTGCACCGATGCTTGCAAGATGGCCAGCATCAGTATGAACAAACTGGCCATTTTTATTTTCAGCGCGATTAAAAAAAAGGCTAGCATTGTAAGGATTAAGGAAGAGACATATCCTATAATTCTAGAAGTTAATGAACTATGCATATTATAAAAGGCCCATTCCGTAAACTACTGTAAATATAAAGATCCAAACAAAATCAAGAAAATGCCAAAAATAGGCCAATCTAAAAATTTGTGAATTTATATGGGTTGATAATGGCCTAAGAAAAAGATGAACCATGAGTATGGCCATCCAAAGAAGCCCGCAAAGAATATGAAGGCCATGCGTTCCAACCAATGTAAAAAAAGCTGATAAAAATGCGCTTCTTTGCCAGCTAGCATTGCGACCTATAAATTGGGCAAATTCGGAGAGTTCAATATAAAGAAACGAAAGTCCCAATAAAAATGTCACGAAAAACCAAAAAATGGCCGCACCCTTTTTTTGCCGAAAAATGGAAAAAGTGGCCAAAGAACAAGTAAAGCTACTCGTCAAGAGAATGAGTGTTTCTTGAACCACAGTTGGCATTTCAAAAAGATCATGAGCTGTTGGTCCTCCAAAGGCGCCATCTTTTAAAACGAGATAGGTTGCAAAAAGGGCTGCAAAAATGACAAGATCTGTCATTAAATAAACCCAAAAGCCAAAAACCCTTACGTCGTCTTCCACTCATTCTCCAGTTTTTTCACCTCATCCGCTTCTATCTCATATTCCGTATTCTCATCGAAAGAGAGGATGATGAGACATGTAACTGCCCCAAAAATGGCTAAAAAGATCAGCCAATAAATATGCCAAACAATCCCAAAGCCAAATAGAAAAGCAAATCCTGAAATATAAATCCCCATACCGGTATTTTTGGGCATTTCAAAGGTTTCATATTTTTTCTCGGGCATCTTCCCTTCTTTTTTCCAAACCCAAAATTGTTCTCGAACACTCACATTCGGGATTTTCGCAAAGTTATAAAAAGGGGGCGGCGATGTAGTAGACCATTCCAAAGTTCTTCCATTCCAAGGATCATTGCCTGCAGGCTTTTTCTCTTTGAAGCTGATATAGATTTGATAAAGCTGGATCAAAAGCGCGCAGCATATAATGACAAATCCAATTAAAGAGGTCACAAATAGGGGCTGCCAACCCGTCTCCGACGTATAGTGATCAAGGCGTCTTGTTGCTCCCATAAATCCTAATAAATAGAGGGGAATGAAAGCGAAAAAATAACCAATGATCCAAAGCCAAAAGGCAATTTTTCCATAATGTTCATTCAGCAAAAAACCAAAGATTTTGGGAAACCAAAAGGTCATCCCTGCAAAAATCCCAAAGATCGCAGCTCCAATCACCATCGTGTGGAAGTGAGCTACTAAAAATAACGTATTGTGGACCTGAAAATCGGCAGGAGGCGCTGCCATTAAAACCCCTGCCATTCCCCCTATTGCAAAGACTGTGATAAATCCAATAAACCAAAGCATCGGAGTTGCAAAGATCACCTTGCCCTTAAACATCGTCAAAATCCAAACAAAGACCTGTACGCCCATTGGAATGGCAATGAGCATAGTCACAATGCCAAAAAACGCGTTTACGCCGGCTCCTGATCCCATGGTGAAAAAATGATGGAGCCAAACTAAATAGGACAAAATGGTGATGAGAAGGATCGCTACAACCATCGAGGTATAGCTAAAAATCTTTTTCCCCGAGAAAGTAGAGACAATTTCAGAAAACATCCCAAAGGCAGGAATGACTAAAATATAGACCTCCGGATGGCCCCACATCCAGATGAGATTGAAATACATCATCTGGTTGCCGCCAAATCCTGTTGTAAAAAAATGCATTCCAAAGAAACGATCCAGCCAAATGAGTGCTAAAGTGGCCGTCAAAACAGGAAATGCCGAAATAATCAAAATCATCGCAGAGAGAGCAGTCCAAGGGAAAAGAGGCATTTTCATGAGAGTCATTCCTGGGGCCCGTTTTTTCAAAATGGTAACCGCAAAATTAATCCCCGCAAGAAGGCTCCCCAAACCCGATAGCTGCAGGCTCCAAAGCATATAATCGACCCCTACTCCCGGATTGAATTCCAGCTCTGAGAGAGGGGCAATAGCAAGCCAGCCGGTATTCGAAAAATTGCCGCCGACCACAAAGAAAACATTCAAAAGGATTCCTCCGAAAATGGTAAGCCAAAACCCCAATGAATTTAAAAAAGGAAAGGCAAGATCGCGCGCTCCTATTTGAAGCGGGATGATCCAATTCATAATGCCAAAGAAAAATCCCATCGTGACGAAAAAAACCATGATATCGCCATGCGATGTGAAGATTTCCTGAAAGTGGGTTGCGGTTAAAAAACCTTGGGAGTCTTTTGCAATAGACTGTTGAATCCAGATCATTCCGGCATCAATCATCCCTCGGAAAAACATAATGAGAGAAAAAATTACATACATCGTGCCGATTTTTTTCGGATCAGTCGATGTCAGCCATTCATTCCAAAGCCAGCCCCATCTCTTTTTTTTCGTAAGATACATCGCAATTGCGACGCCGGCTACAATAATAAATACCGTCCCTCCCACTGTATACCAATGATGAGGAAGCGCTTCTTTCGTTAATTTTCCGAACCAAAAACTCATCAATGCATCATGTATTTCATTACGATATTATGAAATAAATTGTTTTCAACAGAAGAATAAAGGATCACCGGGTGATTTTGGGAGCGCTTGAGAAGGTCGTGATAGACGTTTTGTGTTAATTGGAGAGGCGATTCTTTTACTTTTTTTACCCAATTTTCAAAATCTTCCTTGGAGCTTGATTTTACCTGGAAAGTCATGTCTGCATAGCCCTCTCCATTGATTTCTGCAGCCCTTCCTCGATATTCCCCCGGTCCATCTGCCATAATGTGAAGAGGTGTAATCATCCCTGTCATCGCATAGATTTGCCCGCTAAGTTGTGGAATCCAAAAAGAGTTCATCGGAGAATCATCGGCAGCTAGTTCAAATTTGATAGGTTGCGCTGCAGGAATTTGGATGAAATTAATCGTTGCAATCCCCTCTTCGGGATAGATGAATAGCCACTTCCAATCAAGGGCTACAACTTGAATAATCAGAGGATCTTTGTCAGAAAGCGGCCTGTAAGGATCGAGCTCGTGGGTTTTATACCAGTTGATCACAATCATGATTGCAATGACAACTGCTACCGGAACCCAAATAGCCCATTCCCCTATTTTTCCCCAGGAGTGCTCCGGGTCATATTCCCCTTTTCCCTTTTCTGAATGATATTTCCAAGCAATTCGATAAAGAAAAAACAAGGTAGGAATCACGACCGCAAACATGATCCCATACAAAATCCCAATGAGGTGGAGCTCTTTTCTTGCCATGATCCCTTTCGGATGAAAGGTCAGGGCACGTTCGTCATTTAGGACTAAAATGACAGCTAAAAGTCCTAAAAATATGGCAAGAACACCTACCCAGAATTTGAAAGAGCGTTGCATTATCTGATTTCATAAACCAGTGATACGTTTGCTTCAAGAGAAACTTCTCCCGCCTCAATGGGGGGTGCTGCAGGTCCTGCAGCCTTTGCAAAACATGTAAGATTTAACTGAGGTGCTTTTATTTGCGTATGGCTAAGCGAAATCGAGAGAATCCGGACCAACTCAACTCCAGTTGCTCTTGCCATTGTCTCAGCATTTCTCACAGCATTTTGCCCTGCTGCAAAAATCGCCTCATCCCAATAGTCTCTATTCTTACTCAATCCAAATCGAATATCACTGATGCTATTAGCTCCTGCCTGATTGGCTACATCGATCATTTCACCTGCCATATCGAGCTTCCCTGAATGGATCTGAATCGAATTAGTCACTTCATATCCATTGATCTCTTGCCTCCAATAAGGAGGAGGGTCTTTTGGTATCGGTGTATAGGTAGGCCGTATGGAAAACTGGCAGGTCTCATAATCATCCTTTTCCAACCCAAGTTCTTCCAAATTGCCAATGATATCCCCCATCTTCGCGCTATTTTCCGTGAGAGCCTCTTCTGCCGTAAGCCCTAAAGTAATGACCCCAATTTTCATTTGGATCTCATCTGCCGGCTTAGAAATGATCGCTGACGCACTTAAATTCAATTTAGGAACATCTTCCTTCCCAAAAACCGTCGTACAACATGCAATGCAAACTAAAAGCCACTTCATTTCTCCTCCAAAATAGAACAAAAATTTTACCTCCCCAGTCATTTGAATGCAAGGGTGAAGATCCCGGTTCGTGTAAGTATTTGGGTGCCTAATTCCAAACTGTGTATTTGATCAGCGCAGAGAAAAAAAATAAAAAGAGTTAGAGAGTACGCAGAGAAGAAAAATTGGCTGCTTCGCAGCATGGAGTTAGAACGGCCAGGCCGGAGATTAGGAGTTGTGTATGAATAATCAATTGACTAATAAAATCATAACTAAGGTATTCGCCGATTTGTTTTAGGAACCTCATTAACTCCGGCCTGGCCGATCTAACTCCTGCCGCTTTAGCGGCTATTTTTTTATCTCCGTGAACTCTCTAACTCCCTTTATTTTTCTCTGTGCTGATCAAATTCACAATTTGGGATCAAACACCCTTTTCATAACACAAACTGGGATCTACACCCCTGTTAATTAAACAATTCTGTGAAAATTTCTTTTGTGATTAATTTGGATTTGTTTTACAAAAATAAATCAACGAGTAATTTTAATAATTTAATGAAGGGAATATATGCTTAAAGACAGAATTAAAGTTAAAGAAAGAAATAGCTGCAGAGTTTGTGGCGGCAAATTGCAGGAAGTATTTGATTTAGGGCTACTTCCAATCTCATGTTTTCCTAAACCGGAAGATCCGAATCCCGAGTCTCATCCTGTAAAGCTTGCTTTCAACCAGCAATCAGGGCTTGTGCAGCTTTGCCACTCGGTGGATCCGGATGAAATGTATTCTGAATATTGGTACATGTCAGGCGTCAATCAAACAATGACTCTTGCCCTCATGTCTGTCGTCGATCAAGCAATGAAGCGAGCCCAAAAACTCACAAAAGGGGATGTGGTTGTAGATATTGCCAGCAATGACGGCACCCTTTTAGCAAACTATCCCGACTTCCTCTTCCGAGTTGGCATTGATCCTGCAAAAAACATCCGGCCGAAATGCTGCAATCTACATATCAATACCTATTTTAGTAAAGATGCCTACAAAAAAGAGCTTGGTTCAAAAAAAGCCAAAATCATCACTTCCATTGCGGTGTTTTATGATTTGGAAGATCCCATTAGTTTTGCAAAAGATGTAAAAGAAATTCTCCATCCGGATGGTATTTGGGTGGTCGAGCTAAGTTATTTACCAACAATGCTTCAGAAAAATTCCTTTGATACGATTTGCGCCGAGCATCTGGAATATTATTCTCTTCAAGCTTTGGAAAATATCTTCTCGAAGGCTCATTTAAAAGTCGAAGATGTAGAACTAAACGATGTAAATGGGGGAAGCATCCGCCTTTATATTCGACATGCGTCTTCTAAAGTGAAAGAGAGCGGGGCAGTAAAAAATCTCCGATATCGGGAAAAAAATCTCAAACTTACAGAGATTGAGACCTACATTGATTTTCGAGATCGGGTCAAAAATAATAAAAAAGAGATGATCGCCTTTTTAGAAGAGCAAAAATCGCTTGGCAAAAAGGTCATCGGTTATGGCGCATCGACTAAAGGCAATACAATCCTTGCCTACTATGGAATTGGACCTGATCTACTCCCCTATATCTGCGATCGCAATCCCATTAAATGGGGAAGACATACAGTCACCCGGATTCCCATCATTTCCGAAGATGAAGCAAGAAGAATGAACCCCGATTATTTCTTGGCACTCCCCTATCACTTCATGAGAGAGTTTCTAGCGAGAGAAAAAGAATTTCTCGCCGCAGGTGGAAAGTTTGTTTCCCCCATTCCTGAACTTACATTTTTTTCATAACAAGAGGTAATAATAATGAAAAATTATTCAAAAACATTAGATACTTATGATTATGTAACAACAAAAGAAATTAACGGAATTGACCAGATAATTAATGCAATTATTTTTTCATCATTTAGACCATTTCATCAACATAGAAAATGGGAATATGGTATTTGCCTAAATGCTCTTCGTGAAAGTGGGGCAAAAACCGTATTGGATGTTGGCGGAACGGGCTCAATGTTTGCTGCTTGCGCCACTTTTCATGGAATGGATGTTACAGTTTTGGACCCTGATGCAGAGGGAGCATACTTTATTGAAAATCAAAACCGGGTTTTTAAAAGGGATGCTATTCGTTTTATCAATGAGGACTTTTTCCAATTTAAGACGGATCAAAAATATGACGCCGTTGTTTGCATTAGCACTTTGGAACACGTACCTAATGATTTTGCCTTCTTTAAACGGCTTTTGGGTTTAGTAAAAGATGACGGTTTAGTTTTCCTAACTATGGATTTTCATCCTAACGGAATGGTGCACGTCGATGGCCATCTTCGAACTTATAATCAAGAGAGGATAGAGACCCTCATAAACATCGCAAAACAAGAAGGTTTTGAGATTTTTGGCGAGTCTCCCGATTACACATGGAGAGCACCGGATGTCAATGGCTATACTTTTGCATCCCTTGCGCTTCGAAAAAAGGGTCATAATAGCGGAGATTTTTTTAAAGTTTGAGAGGAAATAAATATATGTATTTAAAAGAAATTGAAGATCGGGTGTTGAATCTGCCCGAAAGAAAATTAAACTATCTCCATGCCTTAAAGGCTCATGGAGCAAGTAGAATCTGTGTCATCGGAGACGATGACACTTTTTTTTCTTTTGCTGCTGCATCCAATGGAATAGAGGTCACAGTGGTGCATCCTGATTCTGCCTTTGACAAGTACAATCTATTGATTGGCAGCCGTTTAATTACCTATACCCCCTTGGATCATTTAAAGAATAAATTCGATGCAGTAATTTGCAATGATGCTGGGTGCCTGGAAGCTGCTTTAAGCCTTGTAAATGAAGGGGGGTTATTATTTACAAATAGCTCTATCCAAGATGATAGATTTGAGCCATGTTCTTATCAATTGGGCATTTTTAAAAAAAGAAAAACACGGGACACACCCGTTGTTTTTTTTGTAAATCATAAAGCCCAGAATTGCGGCACTCATCAATATGGTAAAAGAATTGCAAACATCATAAAAAATTCTCAAAAGTGTCAATTTGTGTATGTGGAGGCAGACACTGCAGATGAGTTTTTGCTTCAATATCAGAGATTTAAACCCAATGGAATTATCTACAATTTTCATTATCTTACAATGCAATGGCTGGAGTGCTCCCTTAGAGAACAAATTAAAAAACAAAAGGTTTTTCAAGCCTCTATCTTTCATGATCATGTCTTACATGACTTTGATCATTATATCCCGGTTGATCCAAATTTTCCCGAATCGGAGATCAGTTTTCAGAGCCCAAGGCCATTATTAGAATATGAAAACAAATTTCCTCTTTCCCAAATTCCTATCATCAATTGTTTTGGTTTTGGCTTTGGCAATAAGGGGCATATCAAATTAGCCCAATTAGTAAATCATCAATTTGATCAGGCCATTTTGAATTTTCATATCCCTGCAAATCAATTTTGCGACTCGCAAGGAATGCAAGCGAGAATGATTGCAAATTATTGTCAAAGAGCCATTACAAAACAAGGGATCCAAATCCGTGTAAGCCATGCATTTATGCCGGAAAATGAACTGCTCGACTTTTTAGCAAAGGGCAGTTTGAATGCATTTTTATATGACGAACTCAATGGATGTGGATGTGCAAGCACCATTGATTATGCAATATCAGTAAAAAGACCTATTGCAATCACAAAGAGCCATATGTTCCGCCATATTCGCGATGCAAAACCGAGCATTTGTGTGGAAGATCGGAGCCTCAAAGAAATTATGGCCTCCGGATTTGCCCCATTAGAGCCATATTACGAAAAATGGAAACCTTCTAATTTGATTCAAGCCTATGAAAAAATAGTAAAAGAGCTTCTATAAAAAAAGGATCTACATGAAAACTTATTCAAAAACTTTAAGTTTGCAGGATTATAAAGACATTCCTGAAATGAATTTTGTCACCTATATGAAAGATAGATTGCATGGCACATATCTTCCTTGTCATGAACATCGGAGTTGGCAATATGGTCTTTGTTTACATGCACTTAGAACTCACGGAGCAAAACGAATTTTAGAAGTAGGCGGCACCTATTCGATATTTGCTGCATCTGCTGCTTGGTTCGGCATGGATGTTACGGTTGTAGATCCGGATGGTGCGGGAGTCGAGCTCTTCGCAAGACAAAATATCATTCAGCAATTTCAAGAGCATCGCGTCCATTTAGTCCAGAAAGATTTTATGCACTATTGGACGAGAAAAAAATTCGATGCTGTGGTTTGTCATAGTCTTTTAGAACACATTGAAGATGATCATTCCTTTTTTCTCAGGCTACTCAATTTTGTAAGAGAGGGGGGCCTTCTCTATCTTACAGTTGATTTTCATGAAAGCGGTCTTGTTGTAGGGAGTCATTTAAGATCCTATAACCAAGCAAGGCTTAATGATTTCATTCAAATTGCTCAAAAGTATGGTTTCGATTTATATGGAGGAGCGGCTGATTATTCTTTTCAGGGAGAATTTGCCTCTCTTGCTTTGATACGTAAAAAAACAAAACCCACGGTTTTACTTGTAAATCATAAACAAAAAAAACAATGCGGCGTCTTTCAATTTGGCAAACGGATTGGGGATCTAATTACCCGCTCTCAAAAATGTAATTTTATCTATGTAGAGGCCGATTCTTTAGATGAATTTTTGCCCTACATCGATATCCATAAGCCTAGAGGAATCATTTACAATGTCAATTTGCAAAATCTTAGTTGGCTGAGTCAAGAAATAGTGAACCAGATCCGCTCTGCAGGAATTTTTCAAGGATGTATTTATCATGAATTTATTATGAGGCTTTTTGATTTCTATATTCCGATGGATCCTGATTTACCGGATAGCGAAGTGAGTTTTAATATGCCGAGACCTCTCTTTGAATATGAAAACCCCTATCCAATACCTACTATCCCTACAATCAATAGTTTTGGATTTGGCGATCCTCATAAAGGTTTTGATCTAGTTGCAAAAAAAGTAAATGATGAATTTGATCACGCCATTTTAAATATCCATATGACATATAATGACTTTGATCCAAACGCCGTTGAAAAGGCGAACAAAATAGCTAATGCCTGTTATAGCAATATCACAAAAAAAGGGATTCAATGTAATATTACTAACTCTTTTATGACAGATGAAGAACTCCTTGATTTTCTGGCAAAAGGGAGCTTGAATGCTTTCTTTTATTACGATCTGCCCGGAAGAACCATTTCTAGCGTAATTGATTTTGCCTTATCAGTGAAAAGGCCAATTGCAATCAGAAAAAGTTATATGGATCGGCATGTGTTGAATACAAACCCCAGCATCTGCATCGAGGATCGCAGTCTCAAAGAGATTCTGAATTCAGGCACTCCCCCCCTAGAGCCTTATTACAAAAAATGGAACTTCTCAAAAACCATCGAAGCTTACGAGAGAGTAGTAGAAAGCTTTATTTAACAAAGAGGTTGTGAAAAAATGGTTACTCATTCGCTTTTGGTAAATTTTTGGCCCTTTTTCCGCTTTAGCCTTCGACCAACTCTATTCGAGTTGGCCTTAAGCTTGCATCGAAAAAATTGCAGAAAAATTTAAGCAAAATCGATGGGCGCCCCCATTTTTTCACAACCTCAAAGTCTTCGGGGACCCGTGCGGTCCCCTCTATATAAAATGAATTAGATTTTCTTTTATTTTTTTAATAGGAACAGAGTAACAATTGCTTCTCTTATTGTTTCGAAAAAGTCTCATTGTCGGATACCAGTAACTATCATTTCGGAAGATGCCCCACCTCCAACAGGGCAAAAAGGGTATGAGAACCCAAGTTGGAATTCCCATAGACCCACTTAGATGGGCGATCGAAGTATCGCAAAGAATGGCTAATTCACAGGTTTTTAAAATCTCTACAGTGTCTAAAAAGGTTTCGATTTTAGGCCTTTGAATCCCATACATCTTAAGTAGTTTTTCTTCTTCCTGAGAGACTATTTTCTGGACAACAACAAATTGGGTGTTAGGTTCATCGAATAGAGTAGTAAATTGTGCAAGATCGATCGATTTGCCAGGATAAATACAGGGGTCTATGCGAGGATTTTCAGATTCAGTTCTCCACATAATTGCAATTCTTCTTTGAATCGGCTTTAGTTGGATGTTTAAAGGCAACGGAGGAGGAACATTAAAAGGATCTGTTCTACATGTGTAACCCAAACTATCATGATAGATAATTTTATCTACATGATCCCAAAGGCTATAGTCTGAATGGATTGTGACATCTAAATGTTCAAGGAGGGAATGTAATTCAGGCTGCAAATGTATCGAGACATTGCAGAATTTTTTCAAATAGGGAACATAACGGAGCCATTGGATTGAGTCTCCTAAGCCTCCATGGCAATAAATCAGGAGTTTTTGTCCCTCTATATTTTCCCCTCTCCATAACTTTGTTTTTGGAATCGGCTTTAAATAAGGGTCGATGCGAGCTTCATGAAGCTCTAATCCCTTCATTAAATCTCCTTTTATGAGAACACTAAGGCATTGAAAATATAAAAATCGGGGGTCAGGATTGTTATTAAAAGCATATTGCCAAGCATTGATCGCTTCATCATAACTTTTTAAAAGATAGAACCAATTAGCAAGAACAGGCCAACTTGCCGGATTTATATTATGTGATACTTTCCGGCACAACTCTAAAGCCTTATCCTCCTCACCTTTTAAAAGGAATTCCGAAAATAATTTCTCAACCATATTTATCTTTTTTCCTTATACCGCTCGTGATTGAAAATCTATATTAATGTAAAAATTATTTCTATTGTGTTTTTTCTGTATTTAATGATAATTATTTTTTTGCATTTATTTATAATATGTCGTAGAAAGAGATGGAAGGAAAAAACATCATAGGTTTTAATATGTATTTAAAAGACATTGAAGATAAGATTTCGAATCTATCTGTTAAGAAATTAAAGTATCTCCATGCATTAAAGGCTCATGGAGCAAATCGAATCTGTGTCATTGGCAACGATGACATAGATTTATCATTTGCTGCAGCGTCAAACGGAATGCAGGTAACGGTAGTCAATTATGATCCTGCTTTTGATAAGTACAATTTATTGAACTCGAAACACTCAATTACCTACATCCCTTTTGACCATCTAACGAAAAAGTTCGACGCAGTGATTTGTAATATCCCTTTGGGCAATCTAAAGGATCGAACTTTAAAGCTTGTAAATGCCGGTGGATTATTATGTATTAATAGCTCATTGGAAAGTGATCGTTTTGAGGCTTTTCAAGAAGGTATTTTTAGAAAGAGAAAAACTCGGGACATCCCCGTTATTTTCTTTGTGAATCATAAAGCGCATCAGTGTGGTGTTTATCAATATGGTAAAAGAATTGCCGACATCTTAAAAAATTCAAAGAATTGTTATTTTCATTATGTAGAATCTGATTCTGCTCAAGAATTTGCAAATCAATATAATAACTTTAAGCCAAACGGAATCATCTATAATTTTCATTATCTTACCATGAAATGGCTTGATACGAACCTTAGAGAACAAATTAAAAACCATGAAGTCTTTCAAGTCTCTATTTTTCATGATCATGTCTTGGCTGGCTTTGATTATTATATTCCGGTTGATCCAAATTTTGAAGAATCGAAAATCAGTTTTCAGAGCCCAAGGCCATTATTTGAATATGAAAACAAATTCCCTCTTTCCCAAATTCCGATCATCAATTGTTTTGGGTTTGGCTTCGGCAATAAAGGGCAGATCAAATTAGCCCAATTGGTGAATTATGAATTTGATGAGGCGATTTTGAACTTTCACATCCCTGCGAGTCACTTTTGCGACGCTCAAGGAATGCAGGCGCAGGCAATTGCAAATTTATGTCAAAGAGCCATCACAAAAAAAGGAATTCAACTCCATCTAAGCCATAGATTTATGCCGGAAAATGAGTTGCTCGATTTTTTAGCAAAGGGCAGTTTGAATGCATTTCTTTACGATGAACTCAATCTAGGTGGATGTGCAAGCACCATTGATTATGCATTATCTGTAAAAAGACCTATTGCAATTACAAAGAGCCATATGTTTCGCCATATTCGCGATGCAAAGCCCAGCATTTGCGTAGAAGATCGAAGTCTTAAAGAAATTATGGCATCCGGCTTTACACCATTAGAGCCATTTTACGAAAAATGGAAACCATCCAATTTGATTCGATCCTATGAAAATATAGTAAAAAAGCTTGTTTAAATATTTCGTCTTCCCGGATGAAGAACATAATCCATAATAACATTTGGCTTAACGGGATGCACTGCAGCATCCCTAAAATTTTTCGGCATGAATGGTCCCGAATTCATTCTCATCATCTGTTCCAAACAACGCTCCGGAGAAGTAGAACTGCCATAAATAGAATTTAATGTTAGAAGATCTTTATAATCCCAAGCTTTCATAAAATTCTTAGGCGTTGCACATCCGGTAATATCTAAATAATATGGACCGGAAACATAAGCATCTTTTTCGAAACATTGATTCAGATCATAAAACTTATAGGAAGTGTCGATTCGACAATAAAAAACAAAATCAAAATTTTTAAAATTTTCATAAATACGATTTGATCCATTCTTCATGGTGTAAAAATGCTTATAAGCATGATATGCACAGCAGCCATCTGGGGTTCTTGTCCTTAATAAATTCGTTTCCACATCAATTCGATCTGGTTCATCTACTAGAATAGGTAAATCGATCTTTGTCGATAGATGTTCTACAAATTCTCTATCTAATGGGTTATTCCATGTATGAAGAACAACTTTTACTTCATGGTCTACAAAACTATTGATTATGTCTTGAAAATTAGATAGGCAAAATTTAAGATCTGGTCTAATCGGTCCTTTTATAAAAATAACGATTTTCATTATATTCTCCTTGTTAATTCTAGTTTACAATTTAAAATTTATATCATTCTACTAGATTTTTTCTGTATTTAATGCAAATTATTATTTTGCATTTATTTTCGACTTATTTCACACTGGAATTTAGAATTTTGATAAATTGCATAATTAAACATAAGGAATTTATGAAGACACTTTCCAAAACATTAGAAGTTGCAGATTATGATGTAAGTCCCGAAATGAATTTTATGAATCAAATGAAAATCAAATTTGGGGGCACATTCTCACCCACTCATAATCATCGCACTTGGGAATACGGAATATGTTTAAAAGCTCTTCTTGCAAATGGCTCAAAAAGAATTTTGCAAATAGGAGGCAGTGGATCGGTTTTTGCTGCATCAGCTGCTTTGGTTGGGATGGATGTAACAGTGGTAGATCCCGATCCGGCAGGCGCTGATTTTTTTCCAAAACAAAATCTCCTTTTACAATATAAGGGAATTCATTATGAACAGCTAGATTTCCTCAAATATAAAAATCAAAAAAAGTTTGATGCGGTTGTTTGTTTGGGAGTATTGGCACATATCGCTGATGATCTGAACTTTTTTACCCATCTTTTGAGCTTTGTCAAGGAAAGGGGTTTATTATTTATGACCATGGACTTTCATCCAAGTGCGAATCAGCTGACAAGTGCTCACCATCGAACCTATAATGAAGAGAAGCTAATGAGTCTTGCGCAGCTTGGGTTTAATAAAGGATTTGCATTCTATGGAGGAGAGCCTGACTATTCATGGAAAGAAGAAAATGTTGCATCTCTTTCTTTAATAAGAAAAAAAAGGAGGGATGTTCCTGTTGTTCTTTTCGCAAATCATAAAGCTAAAAAACAATGCGGGGTTTATCAATATGGGAAAAGAGCTGCTCGCATTTTAGAGAGATCAACGAAATGTCGATTTATATACGTAGAATCCGATTCATTAAATGAATTTATTCCTGAAATAGAAAAATATCAGCCAAATGGGATCATTTATAATAACCATATCGCAAATTTTTCTTGGCTGCCTGGCGAAGTAAGGACTTTTCTGAAAAAGCATGGTGTTTTCGAAGCAGCTTTATTTCATGAGTCACATCTATCTTCTTTTGATACTTTTATTTCGATCAATCCCAATATTCCTGAATCTCCAATGACATTTACAACGCCTAGACCTTTATTTGAATATGATAACAAATATCCTCTGCCGCAAATTCCTGTTATTAATAGTTTTGGATTTTCTTCAGATAAAAAGGGGTTTGATACACTTGTTAAGCTTGTAAATGAACAATTTGATACTGCAATAATTAATATTCAAATCACTCATAATGAATTTAACGAAAGTATGGACGTTGTTTATCAAAACGCTGCTAGCTGCCAAGGTTTAATTACCAAACCAGGTATTCAATTGAATATCAACCATGAATTCCTCTCTGATGAAAAGCTACTCGATTTTCTTGCAAAAGCGAGTATAAATGTATTTTTATATCATCCTATGCATGGAAGAGGTTGTTCAAGCGTAATAGATTATGCACTTTCTGTAAGAAGGCCGATTGCTATCACTAAAAGTTTTATGTTCCGTCATATTTCTGATGCAAAACCAAGCATTTGCGTTGAAGATAGAAGTCTTCATGAAATCATGGCAACGGGCTTCGGTCCATTAGAGCCTTATTATGATAAATGGAGGCCTGAAAAATTCTTTTCTGCATATGAAGAGATTGTCGAATCATTAATGTAAAAATAAATAAAATGCTTGCTCTTATTGAGCAAGCATATTTTTATACTTTTCCCCATTTTTGAATGGCCTGGTTGTATTCGGGCCCAAAGTTGCCATCTATTGCTTGCCGCATAGCTTTTACACCTGCTAATGTCCCTCCCGGATGTC
This sequence comes from uncultured bacterium, assembly GCA_964641775.1. Classification (GTDB taxonomy): domain Bacteria; phylum Chlamydiota; class Chlamydiia; order Chlamydiales; family SM23-39; genus CAIPFQ01. Next base: position 51,415 of record CAZXLK010000001.1, read on the forward strand.
CATGAAGCGATCCTCCGCAATTTGCCATGTAATCAAATCCAATGTTTTTGGTAATTCCACCCACAAGCCCGGGGTGCATTCCGCAACTAAGAGCAGCAGCAACGTTTGCTTTTTGAAGTGTTTGAATCACTTCATGTATGTCATCTCCTCCCTGATTGTAATACCCGCCAATCATCCCTGCATGAATGAAATCTACGCCCATCAGAGCTGCTAATTTGCAAATAAAATGCCACCGAATATGAAACTGATGCTCACTATGCGTTAAAACTTTATCACCGCTTTTTTGAAAATGGATAAATATGGGAAGATCCAATTCTCGAATTGCTTTATATGTTCCAAGGCCGCTCCAGAAATTTAAATGGATAGCATTTGCTCCTAATGCATACACTTTTTGAACTCTATTTAAGACGTGGTGGGCATCTGCATTAATACAAACAGCATAAATTACTTTTTTTCCTTTTAAATAATCCATAATCAATGGAACGCGAATTTCTATTGGACAGATTGGAGGATTGGACATGATCTCGTCTTCTTTGATGAAATTAACTCCTCCTTCGACCATTTCTTTTACTAATTCAAGGAGTGTGTCTGGAGTTACTCCTACTTTTGGCTTGATGATTCCACCAAGAAGAGGTTTATCATATACTCCTAAATAATCTCGAATTCCCCTCATGCCGTATTTAGGACCTTTAAATAGTTTTAAAATCTCTTTTGGAAAATCAACATCGATAAGGTGGCATGCCAAGATATTTTCAATATCCATTTGCCCGCCCATCAAATGACATAATAATTTCGATATTCCATCAGTATTAATATCTATATTTGCGATAGGAAAAGCGATATGAACAAACCCCCTCTTTTGATTTATTAAACTCTTCTCATCACCAATTACTAAACACGAATGATTTTCGAATAATTCTTCTGTTTCCCAATGATTTCTAACATTGGGATTTCCGACACTTTGTCCAATTGCAAGATTCCAAGCGGCATCTCTCAGATTGGTTTTACTCTCAAGCCAGTATTTTGCAATAAAGTATTTCTCTACAACTATGATTGATCTAAATATATTCATATGTATTTTCATTATTTAATTAATCTGTTATTAATACGATTCGAATTTAAAAAGATTATATTAGATTTGTCTACTAGATTTTTTCTGTAAATTATTATATGTGCCAAAATATGGGGCGTATCTATCACGTAATTGGGGCCTCCTCCTGCTGGGGGGCGCAGATTAGGGCGTGCGAAAAAGGGCCGCGCGATTTGATCGAAGGAAGAGTTTTTGAAAGGCTTCAGCAGATGGGCGTCAAAATCAAAGATATTGAAATGCTCTTTCCTAACGAGAGGGCATCGGAAGTCAAACACCCTCTTGCTTCATCGCTTCCACTCATCCATGAATTCAATGTCCGCTTAGCGAAAAGAGTCCGTGAGATTCGGCAAAAAGGACAAATGCCCGTTGTCATTGGCGGCGACCATACAAATGCCGTAGGGACATGGAATGGGATGGAAAAGCCTTTTGGCCTTCTTTGGATTGATGCTCACATGGATGCCCATACGATGGAAACGACTCCATCAGGCGCCTTTCATGGGATGCCGGTTGCTGCGCTACTCGGTCATGGAGTGAGAGAACTTTCGCAGCTTTTGAAAAAAGAGCCTGTTTTAACTCCGGAGCGACTTGCACTCATAGGGACCCGCTCTTTTGAAGAAGGAGAGGCCGATCTTTTAAAGAAATTGGGCGTGAAGATCTATTTCATCGAAGAAGTTCAAAAGCGGGGTTTAAAAGAGATTATCCCTGAGGCCATTGAACACGTAACTAAAGGGAGTCTTTCTCTTGGAATTAGTCTTGATCTCGATGCCTTTGCAATTGACGAGGCCCCGGGCGTGGGAAGTCCCGAATCGGGAGGAATCCATGCCAAGGAAATGCTTCCCCTCTTTTCGATCATTGGGAGCGATCCAAGGCTTTTAGCCTTTGAAATTGTTGAATTTAACCCCGAGCTTGACGTGAACCATATGACTAGAGAGCTGGTTTTTCAGATTTTAGAAAGAGTGATGCAATGATCAGAGTTCTTACCATTGATGACGTAAAAAAGCTCATAGAAAAAGTGGGGATCAAATCGTTTATTTTACAACTGATTGATCAATTAGAAAAAGATTATTCCCGCTGGCAAGAATTTAAAAAATCTCCCCGACCTGCAATCTATTTTCCCGAAGGGGTAATTGAGGTCATGCCCATTGCAGATCAAGAGCTCTACTCCTTCAAATATGTGAATGGCCATCCGGAAAATCCCAAGAAGAAAAAATTAACTGTTGTGGGGCTCGGCCTAATGGCTCATGCGGCAAATGGCTATCCATTCCTATTTTCTGAAATGACGCTCCTCACTGCCTTTCGAACCGCAGCAACTTCTGCCTTGGCATCCAAGTATTTAGCAAGAAAAGGAAGTAAAACCTTTGGCATCATTGGAACGGGGGCTCAAAGCGAGTTTCAAACTCTTGCTCATCTGTTTGCACTTGATCTTAAAGAAATCTACTACTTTGACATTGACCCGCAAGCGATGAAAAAATTTCAAGCAAATCTAAAGACCTACAAACTCATCCCCTGCAAAAGCGCGGAAGAAGTCGCCCAAAAATCGGATGTTCTTACCATTGCAGTAGCGGCAAAAGGGCATCAGAAAATCGTCAAAAAAGAATGGGTAAAAAAAGGGACTCATCTCAATGGCATTGGAGGAGATAGCCCGGGAAAAACGGAGCTTGACCCTGCGCTTACTGCCCAGTGTAAAATCATCGTTCAATTCTTAGAGCAAACAAAGGATGAGGGTGAAATTCAAATGGTGGGAAAAGACAAAGTCTATGCCGAGCTTTGGGAGCTTGCCGCAAAGAAAAAACCGGGAAGAGAATCCAATGATGAAATCACCCTTTTTGACTCAGTAGGTTTTGCATTAGAAGACTTTAGCACCCTATACCTCGTTAATTTACTCGCAGAAAAAGAAAATATCGGCCATCATCTCAACATGATTCCGGAGCAGCTACAAAACCCCAAAAATCTCTTCTCGCTTTTATGACCAAAAAAATCTCCTTTTTTGCTCTGATTTTATTGATCATTTCTGCAGTCGATAGCAACCGAAACCTCCCATCTGCCGCAATCTTTGGCGCTCCTCTCATTTTTTTCTTTTTATTTTCTGCCGTATTTTTCCTTTTCCCCAGCGCGCTCATTGCAGCAGAACTCTCTGCTGCATTTCCGGAAGAAGGGGGGATTTACCATTGGGTAAAAGCCGCATTTAACGATCGATTCGGGATGATTGCTGTTTGGCTTCAATGGGTCAATTCGGTCATTTGGTTTCCTACAATTTTGACATTCCTTGCAGGGGTGCTGACGTATTTATTTGATCCTGCATTGATGGATCATAAAATCTATATGATTTCGGTTATTACAATTCTTTTTTGGAGTTTGACGATCATCAATCTTTTTGGCATTTCAATCTCTGCCAAGTTTAACTCATTTTTTTCCGTTATTGGAACGATATTTCCGATGCTTTTTTTGATTGCCTTAGGGATCTATTGGATCCTAAGAAAAGAACCTTTTCAAATCCCAATTACGGCAGAAGCCATTTTCCCCTCTCTTGCCAAATTCGACAATTGGACAGCTCTTGTTGCAATCATGGGCTCTTTTGTCGGAATGGAGCTTTCCGGAGTCCACGTTGCCAATACGCCGCATCCCCAAAAAACATTTCCCAGAGCCCTTTTTCTAGCTGCGATCTACATCTTGGCCACGATGCTTTTCGGCTCTTTAACCATTGCCATAGTCCTGCCGATGGAAGAGATCAATTTAGCGGGCGGGCTGATGCAAGTTTTTTATAACTTTTTCAAAGTATTTCATTTAGAAGGTCTGATTCCTATCATGACCCTTCTGATTGTTTTAGGAAGCATTGGTGGGATGATCAATTGGCTCATTGCCCCTGCAAAAAGTCTTCACTACTGCTCACAATATGGCTTTCTTCCCCCATTTTTTTCAAAATTAAACCGGCATGGCGCCCCTAGCCGGATTCTAATTGCTCAGGCAATAATTGTAAGTTTCATTAGCATTGTGATTTTTCTTCTTCCTTCAATCAATGCCTTTTATTGGTTTTTAACAGCGCTCAGCAATTGCCTTTATATGTTTATGTATATTCTCATGTTCATTTCCGCCTATCGCCTTCGCTCCCACCGCCTTCCCGGTGTTTTCCGCGTCCCCGGAGGCTACCCGGGACTTTGCCTTTTCATTCTCCTCGGTCTCATCGGCGCCACCCTAACCATCATCATCGGCTTTGTCCCCCCATCCCAAATCAACATCGGCAACCACCTCCATTACGTTCTTCTAATTGCCTTCGGCAACATCATCGCCATCCTCCCCGTCTTCGCCTTCATCACCTACAAAAAGAAAACCCGTTAAGGGTGTAGAACTAAGTTCGGGTTATGATAGAGTGTTTAATCCCAAATTGTGAATTTGATCAGCACAGAGAAAAAAATAAATGGAGTTAGAGAGTTCGCGGAGAAAAAAATGGCTGCTTCGCAGCATGGAGTTAGAACGGCCAGGCCGGAGTTAATGAGGTTGCTTTATCTCCCAAAACAAATCGGCGAATACCCTGTTTTAAAATAGGTACGTTGAAGTTTAAAAGAAGGCCGATAGATTTGTTCATGAGCCGAAGGTATGTAAGAATTTGTGATGCATGGGTGTCTAGGAGAGCTTCGACTGCTTTGAGTTCTACGATAACTGTATTTTCTATTAAGAAATCAACACGGAAGCCACAATCAAGGTTCTTACCTTTATAATTTAAAGGAACCGATACTTCTCTTTGATAGTTTAAGTTAAAATTCTCTAACTCTGATGCCAAGCAAGTTTGATAAGTACCTTCTAAAAGACCGGGTCCAAGATGTTTATGGACCTCAATCCCGGCAGCTATGATTTTCTGAGTTAATTGATTATCCATAACGCAACTCCTAACCTCTGGCCTGGCCGTTCTAACTCTTTGCAGCTTTATCGGCTATTTTTTTTCTCTCTAGCTGATCAATTTTACACACCCTGGAATTAAAAGCCCATCTATTACATAAGCTGGGTTTCACACCTTTAAAAAAGGGTATTCGCCGATTTGTATTGGGAGATAAAGCAACCTCATTAACTCCGGCCTGGCCGTTCTAACTCCATGCTGCGAAGCAGCCATTTTTCCCTCCGTGAACTCTCTAACTCCATTTTTTTCTCCGCGCTGATCAATTCACAATTTGGGATTAAGTACCCTATCATAACTCAAACTGGGTACCACACCCCTAATGCTCGATGACAAAAGAAATTTTGGCGTTCACTCGAAAGGTTGTGATCTTGTCATTTTCCACTTTGCCGTGGATCCATTTGAGATCGATCTGCTTAATATTTTTTAGAGTTTTAGCGGCTTCTTTTACCCCGTTTTGCATGGCCTCTTCGATGGATTTGCCTTCGCAAGATATTTCAATGACTTTTACAATAGACATGAAATCCTCCTTTTTTCTTTTTTCTAAATGACTTAGAATTACTTGTAAATGAATGAAATAGAAGAAGCAGTATCGAAGAGGCGGACGTTTGCCATCATTAGCCACCCCGATGCCGGGAAAACTACGCTGACGGAAAAGCTTCTGTTGTATTCGGGGGCGATTTTGACGGCAGGGATGGTCAAGGGACGAAAAGGGCGAAAGGCTGCAGCATCGGATTGGATGGCGATGGAGCAGGAAAGGGGAATTTCAATCACCTCTTCGGCTATGCAATTTACGTATAAAGATACGATCATCAATGTCCTGGATACCCCTGGCCATGAAGATTTTTCGGAAGATACCTATCGGACTCTTACGGCGGCAGATTGCGCGATCATGGTGATCGATGCATCAAAAGGGGTGGAAAAACAAACCCTAAAACTCTTTGAAGTTTGTAGGCTTAGACAAATCCCCGTCTTGACCTTCATCAATAAAATGGATATGCCGGGAAGAGATCCCATTGATTTAATGAATGAAGTGGAAAACATCTTGCAAATCCATTCCTATGCGATGAACTGGCCGATTGGGACGGGCAAAGAGTTTCAAGGAGTGTTTGATCGCGAAAAGAATGAATGCATCTTTTTCACAAAAACTTCTGTCGGCGGCGCCCAGAAAGCCCAAATGGAAAGATTGCCTTTGTCCCAAGCCAAAGAAAGAATTGGCGATTGGAAACAAATCGAAGAAGATTTGGAGCTTCTGGATATCGCCGGTAATCCGTTTACCAAAGAAGATTTTCTTGCAGGAAAAGTAACGCCGGTCTTTTTTGCCTCAGCTCTTACCAACTTTGGCGTTGAGCCCTTTTTCGATGCTTTTATCCACCTAGCCCCACCCCCTTCTGCCCGAAAAGCCGACCGAACTGGGGGAACTGAAATTGAAATTGACCCTGTAAAACACACCTTCAGCGGATATATTTTTAAACTTCAGGCAAATATGGATAGACGGCATCGCGACAGCATGGCTTTTCTTCGCATCTGTTCCGGAAAATTTGAAAAAGATCTCGTTGTCAAACACCACCGTTTGCAAAGAGAAATCCGCCTCTCTCGTCCTGCCAAATTGGTTGCAGGAGAAAGGGTTACCCTTGAATCTGCCTATCCCGGCGATGTAATTGGCGTAATCAATCCATCACTTTTTCAAATTGGAGATACCCTGTCTCTTACCGGAGGCTTTCAATATAAACCCCTCCCTCAATTCCAACCCGAAATCTTTGCCAAACTCTATCCAAAAGATGTGAGCAAAAGAAAGTCTTTTGACAAAGGAATCTTGCAACTGGAGGGCGAAGGAGCTATCCAGATGCTGAAAACGGAAGCCGATCTCATTTTCGCAGCCGTCGGCAAGCTCCAATTCGAAGTCATGCAATACCGTCTCAAAGACGAATATCAAGTAGATACCACCTTAACCCTGCTCCCCTATCAATGCAGCGCCTGGATCCTTGGGGACTGCCAAACCTTTAAACTATCAACCTCTGCCCTCTTGGTTAAAGACCGTCTAAACCGCCCCATGGCCCTATTTACAAGTATCTGGGACAAAGAGTATTGCATCAAACAAAACCCAAATCATAAACTTGTGGACATTCTTGCATAATTACATTTGCCGGCCTGTCATCAACATGCGAGAGTTGCCTTCGCAAAATTCCAGGGTCATCTCCCAAGCCCTCTTTGCTGAAGAAATCCAAATTATACAACAACAAGACGATTGGCTTCTTATCCAAACTCCGGATCAATATCAAGGCTGGATCCCTGCATCGTCTTTCGTACAAAGAAAAACCGCCTATTTGCCAAATATCAAAACCACCCGTCTAAAGGCGCATCTTTATAGCGAGCCGGATGTTGAATTTGGCCCCCTGACGACCCTTCCCCTTGGGTCCCCCCTAGTCCTTCTTAATCAAGAAACTAGATGGGCACAAGTCGAGCTTCCCGATTCTGAGCAAGCCTTCATCCAAACGGGCGATCTAAAAGCTTTTCCCCCCGAAGATCTCCTTGCTTTTAGCAGGCGATTTTTAGGCCTTCCATATACTTGGGGAGGACGCTCTAGCTTCGGCTTTGATTGCTCCGGCTTCATCCAAATGCTTTATGCTCAAAAAGGTATCCTTCTCCCCAGAGATTCCAAAGATCAAGCCCAAGACCCGAGATTCCAACCCGTTCAAGACCCTCTTCCGGGGGACCTCATTTTCTTCGGCCATAGCCCGTCCGTTATCAAACATGTTGGTCTAAATTTAGGCCAAAATCAATTTATCCACGCTTCTTCCATAGAAAACCTCCCCTGGCTCCGCTTAAGCTATACCACTGACCCTGAGTGGGTTGGGTCTAGGAATGCCTATTATCCCTATCGCTTCTTCTGTCGCTTTTTAAAAAATTAACTTTCCCAATAATCGAATATATTATAATTGTGAAAATGAAGGAGTAATCATATGAGAACTATTATTGTTGCCCTAGCTTTTTGTTTAGCTTCTTGTTGCGGAAATGACTGCTGCGATACAGGATGCTATAAATGCCAAGAAAAACCAGCCTGCTCTTGCAAGTGCCGGCCGAAATGCGAATGCAAACCATGCAAACCAAAGTGCTGCCCACCACCAAGACCACGCTGCTCTTGATTTGCTAAATCATCAAAATTGGCAAAGATTATCTATCCCGATAATCTTTGCCTTTCAATCCACTTAATCTAAATGCTTAGAAATCAATAACATAAATCCATCAATAAACTTGATATAAATTAATAATTTTGATATAATTATTGGTAAAATAAGGAAATATATGTCACAACTAATTCCTCCGTTAGATTATCACGATAAGCAGGTTCAGGTTGTTGCAATACCTGAAAATCGAGAAGAATGTGAACAGAAAAGAGATAACGCCAATACGGCTTTTAAGGTATCGGCTGTAGGTCTTTCAATTCTTTCAACCATGAATTGGACAACTCTTGCAATTGCTGGATTAATCAGTGTTCCCATTGCTGTCATTGGAATAGCATTAACACTCATGGTTATAGGAATTATATATCTTATCAATACACCGGTCCTACACGGCTCCTTTTCTCTTCTGCCATTTCTTAAAGGAAATGATACTGAGTCATTTAAGCTTCTGGCTAAAGATATCAAAAGAGGAGATACAGATAAACAGTTGATTATCTATGTGAATGGAGAAAAGATTGATAGAGAAAAATTTGAGAAAACATATTACGAATTAAACCCTGAATCTTTGGATTCCGATTATACACATTTAACTAATGCTCAACAGGACACTGCAAAAATAATGTTCGAATCTATATTAAAAGAATATAACTTACCTACTGAAGTAAAATCTAGGATTTTCGATCTCTCTTCACAAACACTTTTTAATGCACTTTTCTTCGGTACACATTTAAAATTGAAAGAGATTAGCGACAATGAATATGAGCCTGGGAGTAAGGAGTTTAAGGTAATTGATTCTAAATATAAGAAAATCATTAATCTACAAATTGATGATGATGGTAAGTGCTTCATTTCCTCAACGTATAAATTTAAGGCTATTAATCCTGCAAAAGAAGGAGTTGAGCTTATATATCAATCAGAATTTACTGTTGATGTCCAGACCGGAATCATGGATTTTTCTACTTATCTGATAAAAGGCAATTTAAATAACCTAAATAATTTCATCTTCCAGAAACCCTATTTACAAATAGGTGTTCAGTATGATCAAAACTGAACCATTAGTAGAGAATATTGTCGCTTCCTGCTTGATAAAATATTGTAAAGAATATGGCAATTATACTTCCCCTGAAGATGAAAAAGTCAAGAAAGTGGCATTCCCCATTTTGAAAGATATACAACGCCTTAATAATAAGATCGAGGCTCGTCGGGACGGCATTAAAAGATATAATCAGATTATAAATTTTATTGACTGGCTCCCTGGTTTCATTAAATGGATATTTACCTTTCATGTTGCTATATGCAAATATCAAATTAATGAAAACAATAAAGACATAAAGAAGTTTGAAAGTGAGATCGAACAGATAGAAGAGCAAATTAAAAAGAATAGAGAAAGTTTGAGTGGGCTTAGCCTGTGTGGTTTTACTGACAATGATCTTGAAAACGGTGCGTTAGCTGTAACAAGCTTTAACGATGCATTTGAAAAGGGTGCTGCCACCGATCAAAAACTGGGAAATTTATTCCGGTCTTATTCAATAAATGGGAAATTATGAGCGTCTCAGCAGTAACAAACAAGATTGATTCCGGGCATTTTGAAAGGGCTCCCGACAATAAAACGGCGTTGAAAGTGGTGGGGGTTGCTCTTGCTGCCCTAACAGCGGCTGGTTTGACTGCAAAAATCTTAGGGGTTACGGCGCTAGGTATAGCCACGCTCCCCGCCACACTGATCCTAGTTGCTACCACAATTATGGCAATAGGCATAGCCTATCTGATCTTTAAAACTAATTTGGAACCGTTTACCATTGAATTACCATTTGCTGAGCCATCAAAAGATTTCAATAACTTTTCGAAGAGTATAACTCGTAATGGGATGATCATTACAATCGATAATGAGTCTTTTCCTTCTGCCAATACACAAGAATTGGATAAAGAGAAGTGGGTAACAAATGTTTGGGACCAAATCAAAGAGAAATTAAACGAAAAAGAAGCTAGAACAATCCTTTATCATTTGAATCCCGAATTTTTTAATTAGTTAAGACATCCATTAATCTTACAAAATTTACTGAAGTCTAATGAAATGCCAGATGTTCTACATTTTAATTATGACCATCCAGATAACAAATTGAGAATAGAAATCAAAACTACTCCAGATGTAATACTTTCTGTTGCATTAAAAGGAGCATATTATTATCCCGATGTTAATAAAAATAGGGCAATATTAGCTGATGTTAATTTAGATTTGCATGTTAAAGATCAGAAAATTACTTTGGTATTCGTGCCTCGAGAGGTTGTTAATAGAGAATTCGGGTCATATGCAAACAGCAATAGATAATGCTGTGATCGCAAGAAGCGAAAAGCGAAACATCTCTTTTGCCCACGCTTTATCATCTAATGTTTGAAATCCTTTGAAAGCCAAATAGATCCAGCATGCCGCAATAATAGGAGCTACGATTCGATAAGTTGTAGAGCCTATTGGGAAAAAAGTCATTGCTGCAAATCCTAAACAATAAAGATTCATTTGTACTTTTGTAGCTTTTAGTCCTTTTTGTAATGGCAAAACGGGAATGGAGGCAGCAGCATAGTCATCGATTTTTAGGATGGAGAGGGCATAAAAGTGGGGCATTTGCCAAAGGATAAGGAGGGAAAATAGGATGAGGGCTGTTTGATCCAAATGGCCGACAGCTGCCGCATAGCCGACAATAGGAGGCATGGCGCCGGCTAAGCTCCCAATGACCGTGGCGTGCGTTGTTTTAGGCTTTAAAAGGCTATAAGGGCCCACATAAATCAAAAACCCAAAGAGGGCGAGTAGGGTTGCGGTTAGGTTGGTAAAAAAAGTTAATAGCAAAATCCCAAAAGCCAAAAGGGCAAGGGCAAACCAAAGGGCCTGGGTTGGTGAGATGGTTTTTTGGACTAGGGCTCTCGTTTTGGTTCGGGCCATTTTGGCATCGATTTCCCTATCGATATAATTATTCGAAACACACCCGGCGCCAATAACAGCTCCAAGCCCCAGGAGCATCATGGCAAAGACAAGCCAATTGAAATGGCCACCCAAACAAAATCCGGCAGTAGCAGTGATCCAATTGCCCATTATAATTTTAGGTTTCATGAGCTGCAAATACTTCATGTTCCCATCAGGTTGTAATTCAAATGGTACATGATCCAAACGCTTCCTATGACAAGAAGGACTGTCACTAAAAGCATAAAAAGGAAAACCGTTAGGTTCCAATGGGGTTTTTTCTCTTTTTGCATTCCAAAAAAGGTAAGGAGAAAAAATAGGGCTTGCAAAACAGTCAGGATTGCAACGGAAAAATCTATGGTAAATTTTGAAAAAAGCCCCCCTGTTGCAATGAAAAAGGCAGTAAATGTCAAAATCAAAGAGCTTGCAAAGCCAATGCCATAGGTAGATGGCTTTCCATTCATGTAGCACCTATGAGATAAACGATCGCAAACATAAAGATCCAAATGAAATAGGAATAAAACCAAAAAAGCTTTAAGCAGTTTAACCGTCTAATGGTCATGGGGATGAGACCCCACTTAAAGGCTTGATAAAGAAAAATCACAATGAAAAGAAGGCCAAAAACAATGTGGAGGGCATGAGTTCCAATTAAAGTAAAATAAGATGCTGTAAATGCATTTCTTTGCCAGCCGTTTCCGCTTGCAATAAGATTGCTAAAATCCTTACACACAAAGATTAAGAAAATAATCCCAAGAAAAAAGGTAGCCCCAAACCACCCGGCCATTTGTTTCGTCTGGGAATAGCTCATGGCAATGCCTGCAGTTAAAGAGCTTGCAAGAAGGACAATTGTTTCCCATAGAGCAAAACGGATGCTCAAAAGCTCCTCTGCACCGGGGCCCCCAAAGGTGCTATTATGCAAGACGGCGTATGTGGCAAATAGCGTTGCGAACATGATGCTATCTGTCATGAGATAGACCCAAAATCCAAATGTGGTATTTGCATTTACGTCGTGATGGGTATCCGGGTAGCTTTCATGCATTTTCAATTCTCTCAATTTCTTCTTCTTGGATATAGGTTTCCGTTGTTTTTTCAAAAAGACGCAAAATGACTGAGGCAAGTATTCCAAATGCAGATACAATGGCAAGCCACCACATATACCAAATCAACCCAAATCCAAAGAAAAAACTAAAAACTCCAATATAGATTCCATGAGCTGAATTTTTAGGCATATGGATGGGAACATACCCCACCATCTCTTCCCTTTTTTCTTTTTTCATTGCCCAAAAGTCATCTCGGGCATGCACTTCAGGCAAGATGGCAAAATTATAAATGGGAGGTGGCGATTTGGTCATCCATTCCAGGGTTCTTCCATTCCAAGGATCCCCTGTAAGATCTCGGTTTTCATTTCGCAGTTTAATGCTCTTCAAAAGCTGATAGATTTGAAAAAAGATCCCCAGGCTAATAATGAGCGCTCCAACCGCTGCAACCACAAATAAGGGCCACCATCCGGTTGCAGCCTCATAGTGATCCAATCGCCTCGTTGCCCCCATGAGTCCCAAAATATAGAGCGGAATGAACGCAAGCAAAAAACCAAAGATCCATAAAAAGGCAGCGATCTCCCCTGTTTTTTCATCCAATTTAAAGCCAAAGATTTTTGGGAACCAATAGGTAAAGCCTGCAAAAATCCCAAAAAGAACCCCGCCTATAATGACCGAGTGAAAGTGGGCAATTAAAAATAAGCTATTGTGCACCTGGAAATCGACCGGAGCTACCGACATAAGAACTCCGTCCATTCCACCAATCGTAAAAATGATCAAAAAACCCATAAACCAGAGCATTGGCGTTTGGAAATGGATTTTTCCTTTTAGCATTGTAAAGAGCCAGTTAAAAACTTTGACTCCGGTGGGAACGGCAATGATCATCGTCATAAAGCCAAAAAAAGCATTTACATTGGCCCCTGCTCCCATGGTAAAGAAATGATGCAGCCAAACAAGAAAAGATAGAAAAGCAATTGCAATCATTGCCCAAACCATTGAGACGTAGCCAAAGAGCCTTTTTTCAGAAAATACGGGAACAATTTCAGAAAATATTCCAAAAGCGGGCAAGACAAGAATGTAGACTTCCGGATGCCCCCAAGACCAAATCAGATTGACATACATCATCGGATTGCCGCCAAACCCGGAAGTAAAAAAATGGGTGTTAAAAAGGCGGTCTAAGGTGAGCATCCCTGCAGTTGCAGTCAAAATGGGAAATGCAAAAATGATCAACACCAAAGTAATTAACACAGACCAGACAAAAAGAGGCATTCGCATGAAGCTCATACCGGGACAGCGCATCTTTAAAATTGTAACTAAAAAGTTCACTCCGGAAAGAAGGGTTCCTGCGCCCGATATCTGAATGCTCCAAATCCAATAATCGACTCCAACTCCCGGGCTATATTCAATGCCGGATAAAGGTGGATAGCCAACCCAGCCAACTCCGGAAAAACTTCCAACACTCAAAGAGACGATAAGGAGGGCGCCTCCTGCTGCAAAAAGCCAAAAACTGAGTGAATTTAGAAAGGGAAATGCGACATCTCTTGCCCCAATTTGCAGCGGTAAAATGATATTGATCAAACCAAAAATAAAGCCCATTGCAACAAAAAAGATCATGGTTGTGCCATGGGCGGTAAAAAGTTGTTGGTAGTGGGGAGTTGAGAGATAGCCAAATGAATCGCCAACAGATAATATTTGCTGCAGCCGCATCATGAGGGCATCGACAATGCCTTTAAATAGCATGAGAGACGATACAACGAGATACATCACCCCAATTTTTTTATGATCCAGCGAGGTAAGCCAGTCAAACCAAAGCCATCGCCATCTTTTGTAATAGGTAAGAAGCGAAAAGATGAGAGCACCGGCAAAGACGATGCCAATGCCGACGCTCATTTCAATGAGATCGTGCTGAAAAGCATCGAGGGTCAATCTTCCGAAAAAACTCATGGTTTCATGTATTTGTTGATAGATTGCTCAAATAAAGATTCATCTGCAAGGGTATAAAATGCGGGAGGATTGTATTCGCTAGGCTCTAAGAGTTTTGCATATTCCGCTGCCCCTAATATCTTAGAAGAACCCCCTGCCGATTCGACCCATTTTGCAAAATCCTCTTCAGCGTAAGATACGGTTTTAAATGTCATGCTGGCAAAACCTTTGCCGCTAATATTTGCCGATGAGCCTCTAAATTCTCCCGGCTCATTTGCGATGAGAAAAAGCTCAGAGCGCATCCCCGCCATGGCATAAATTTGGCCTCCTAGCTGCGGGATCCAAAATGAATTCATCGGGCCATCCGAGGTGATTTCAAAATGGATCGATGTTTTTTCAGGAACTGCCAAATAATTCAAACTTGCAATGTTATGCTCAGGATATAAAAAGAGCCATTTCCACTGAAGGGCAATGACCTGGACTCTCATCTCTTTTTTTGCATCTATTGGGCGAAAAGGATCCAATTCATGGCACCCTTTCCAGGTAAAAAAGCCCAAAATCAAAATGATCAGACAGGGCACCCCCCACCAGGCGCATTCCGCAAGAAAATTGTGGTCCCAATCCGGCTCATGCTTAGCCTTAGCTTCCGCTCGATATTTCCACCCAATGGCAAAGGTTAAAAAAAACACAGGGATAACAACAATGAGCATCAAAATCGTAGCAAGGAAAAGCAAATCCTTTTGCCTCTCTCCAATGGTCCCCTTCGGGTTTAGCACTACAATATCGCTAACGAAAAGATACGTGATCGATGCAATGCCAACAGAGAGAAAAATGATCAGCAGGATAAAGAATTTTGCTTTGGTACTCATTGACTTTTCTTTAATACAAGAAATGATCCCCTTTGTCAATGAGG
>CAZXLK010000002.1:0-54379 GCA_964641775.1 uncultured bacterium
AGGTGGATTTTGGATCGGTCACGGTATCGGTCACGGTATCGGTCACGGTATCGGTAACGGTATCGGTCACGGTATCGGTCACGGTATCGGTCACGGTATCGGTCACGGGATATGTAAATAATTATGGACCTACCACCATCTTTTGATAAATTGATCAGCCATCTTGAAGAGCTGGAGCTTACAACCGTCCATGGGCGGATCACCGAAGTGATTGGCATGCTCATTCGAGCGATCATTCCCCAAGTGAAAATGGGGGAAATTTGTTTGATCAAGAGGGCCGGAGAGCCTTTGGCTGCAGAAGTCGTCGGCTTTACCAAAGAAGAGGTCATTTTATCTCCGCTCGGGGATTTGAGAGGCATTGGTCCCTCTTCGGAAGTAGTTCCCCTTCGGATGCCCATGCATATTAAAGTAGGTCCTGAGCTTTTAGGGAGAGTTTTAAATGGTCTCGGACAACCGATTGACATTGAAACGATGGGACCTCTCAATTTGCAAGAATCCTATCCTGTCATAAACGCCCCTCCGGATCCGTTGAAAAGAGGTCTCATCACAGAGCCGCTTTCTACGGGAGTTCGGGGCATTGATGGAGTTCTTACCTGCGGAAAAGGGCAACGGGTTGGCATTTTTAGCGCAGCAGGAGTTGGAAAATCGACCCTTTTGGGAATGATTGCCCGAAATGCAAAAGCCGATGTCAATGTAATCTCTTTAATTGGAGAAAGGGGACGGGAGGTTCGGGAATTTTTGATCAATGATTTGGGCGAAGAAGGGATGAAGCGCTCTGTCATTATTGTCTCAACGTCAGATCAAGCAGCGCAAATGAGGCTCAATGCCGCTTATGTCGGCACGGCTATTGCAGAGTATTTCCGCGATCAGGGCAAATCGGTCATTTTGATGATGGACTCGATCACCCGTTATGCGCGGGCGCTTCGAGAAATTGGACTTGCAGCGGGAGAGCCTCCGGCGAGGGCCGGCTATACGCCATCTGTTTTTGCAACGCTGCCGAGGCTTTTGGAAAGATCGGGAAATTCGGAAAAAGGATCGATCACCGCATTTTATACCATTTTAGTTGCGGGAGATGATCTCAATGAGCCGGTGGCAGATGAAGTCCGCTCGATTTTGGATGGCCACATCATCTTATCTTCCGATTTAGCACGTCAATACCACTTCCCTGCGATTGATGTTTTGGCCTCCGTAAGCCGGATCCTATCGCAAGTCGTCGACAAGCCCCATCTTGAGCTCATTGGCAAGGTGCGCGAAGTTCTTGCCAATTACAAGAAAAATGAGCTTTTGATCCGCATTGGCGAATATAAGCCCGGTTCCGACAAAATGGCTGACTTTGCCCTCAAATACATTGACAAAGTAAACCGCTTCCTCAAACAATCAATCGACGACAAAGCGCCGATGGAAGAAACTTTACGTGCCCTCAAAAGTTTGTTTGTATAGTAGCCGATACCGATACCGAGACCGTGACCGATACCGACTAAAATTTGAGCTACATTTCGGTCACGGTATCGGTATCGGTCTCGGTATCGGAATGAGTTTATGGCTAAGGTAGAATATCCGTTAGAACAGATGCTGACGATCAAAAAGAACCGGTTTGATGCAGCTGTCAAAATCCTGGAAGAAAAAAAAGCCCTTTTAGAAAAAGCCTATGAAAAGCTCTATGATGTGACCCAAGAAAGAGATGGAGTGCTCAAGCATAAACAAGATAAGCTGGAGCAGCTGAGATCCGATTTAGATGCCGGAACGAGTTCAGATAAAATCCAGCAAAGCAAATTCTATTTGAAAGTGGTCGATGAGAGGCTGGCTGAAAAGGAAAAGAAAGTGAAGGAGCAGCAAAAACAGGTCGATCTTGCCCAAAAACAGGTCGATCTTGCAACGGACGATCTTTTCCAAAAAAAGAAAGACCTTGAAAAGATCGAAATCCATAAAAAGGAATGGGAAGGAGAAATGGGCTATTGGGTGCAGCAAAAAGAGGCTATCGAACACGATGAACAAGGAGCTCAAATGCATCAACTTCACAAAAGAGAGGCAAATCAGAGAAAAAAGAATCGAGAAAAAAAGGAAAATAGCTCAAGCTAGAAGTCTCAATGAGGTAATATGTCTACTCCAAGAATCCCGCCGGTCCCCTATCGTGGCGAATCCGATAAATCTGCCCCTGCTACCGATAAGAGACAAATAGAAAAAGTTGAGAAAATCGATCAGGTCGATGAAGAGGCAAGCGCCCGCCAGCAAAAATTTAGAAAATTTGTAGATGAGGAAAAAGGACAGGATGATTCTGAATTTCCAACTCCATTTGCCCTTTTTTCAAAATCTGCATCTCCACCTGTTGGAGTTGGGTATGGGATTGGGCTGGACGAGCTTACACCGGAAAATATCGCAGAAAGTAGAGGCGCTCTCAGCAGTCCTGAATATTCTCCTTCGCCTGCAACATTTTTGAATGACACATTACCTGAGGCAAGTAAATCTAGACCCCCGCTTCCCAATTCAGAAAAGTTTTATTCAGACATCGATGAACAACAACCGTCCAAAATGAAAGAGACTCCCGGATCATCTGCCCGGACGTTTGTAACAAAAGAAGAAGAAGAAAAAGCGAAAAAGGTAGAAGCACATCATCACAAAAAAGGTAAAGGGAAGAAAAAGGTCACCGAAGAGCCTCTTGGACCGGGAGCTCCTGCGGAAGTAAAAAAGGAACAGGGACCTCAAGCTATAGTTACCGGTAGATCGGGCTCCAAATATGTAGCTTCTTTAAAAAAAGAAAAATTAAAAGAAACAGAAGAAACACTAGTTGTTCCTATTAAAGAAAAAGAAGAAAAAGAGAGAGAAGGGAAAAAAGAAGAGATAAAAACTCCGATTGCTGTTCAATCTCCCACAATAACGCCTCTTCCTGAAGCGGTGATTCCGGTGGCCACTCAAGCAGCAGCCAATGCTCAGCGCTATCTCGGGCCGGAAGCTCTTGCTATTTATTTTCGTATGGTGGGAACCATTACTTCAATGGTCACTCCAAAGGGCGATAGCAAGACCGAATTTTTCTTGAACTCCCCTTCTTTTGCCAATTCCAAATTTTTTGGCTCTAAGATTACTATTGAGCGGTTTGCGACAGCCCCTTATCAATTAAACATCCGCCTTACCGGCTCCAATGAGGCAGTCGTTGCATTTAACAAAAACATTCCTAATTTACTTGCGGCATTTCGAGATGGGAAATTTAATTATTCCATTAACAGGATTGATGCAGCGTATGAAAGACCTTTAATTCGGAGAAAAGAAGAAAAAAAAGAAAAAGACTTTGAAGGGGGGATGGGAGAAAAGACATGAAAAACCAAACCCTCGAGACGATTTTAAACCGTTTGCCTGAGATTGCAGAGGCAGAAGCAATTCCTCTTTTTGGCAACGCCCCTCCTTTTGACTCGCAAAAGTTATCAGAGGATCTTGGCTCCAGACTCGATCTCAAAGGATTTTCTTTACATCCGGCAAGACAAAATTGGATCTCTGTCAAAGAGCTCAAAGAGCAGCTAGGGGAGGGCTTTTTTTCCACGTCTATCTTTTTAAGCCCTCTATCAATGCCTTTTTTCTTTGCGATTTCCAAAGCGGACAAAAATAAACTAACCGCTTTCATCATGGAAGGAAAACCGAAAGGGCAAATTTCTGATCCGCTCAAAGAAGGCTTTTGTAAATTTTTGGTGCTGGAAGCGGTGGCTGCGGCATCTGGCATCGAGCCGATTTCAAAACTTACCCCCTCTTTGGGAGCCTCCGTTGAGTTTCCGGAGGAAAATGTCTTTTGCATCGATGTGGAAATCACGTTTGAAGATCACTCCTGCTGGTCGAAAATCATCATTCCTACATCGTTTCAAAAAGCTTGGGTTGAGCATTTTGAGGCTGAGTCTCCTCAATATCGAGCAGAGCTTGTCAAAAGGACAGAGCTCATCATAGGCTGTCAAATAGGAAGTGTAAAACTTGGGCCGGATGAGTGGAAAAAAATCAAGGCGGGAGATTTTGTTGTTTTAGATGAGACAAGCTATGATCTTGAAACTAAAACATCTCTTTGCACATTGAAACTAGACGGCACTCCCTTGTTCCATGCAAAAATTGCCGAAAACAGCCTAGAGCTCATGGATATTGTATTTACAAAAGAGGAAACTATGGAGCAAGAAACGGAAAAAGATATCACCGCAATGAAAAATATTCCGATGACCATATGCGTAGAGATCGCAAGGTTAAGGATTTCCTTAGATGAGCTCATGAAACTATCACCCGGGAATACCATCCCCCTTCCCATCCATCCCGATCAAGGAGTGGATTTAACAGTAAATGGGAAAAAGATTGGTCATGCCGAGCTTGGGGTTTTAGGAGATCGGCTCGGAATCAGAATCTTAGAAGTTTAAAGTTGCGAACCATTTCCTCAAACGATATGCTTTTCATGCCGAGAGAGATTGCATAAAACAAATCGGTATTTTACGATGCGAAAAGGGATGTAATATTCTATGCTCAGGGGGCTTTGTACCTTTTTCTTCATCATCTTCTCTTCTTTGTATTCTGAAGAACCTACCACAGATACATTCCAAGAGACAGAGACAACTATCGCAAGTGTTGACGAAATAGCTGCTGCAACATTGATGCTGGCCAAAACCGATTTATCAAGCGATAAAGAGGGCTACACCATCAATTACAATACCGTCTCGATCATTGAATACATCCGTTTTGCAAGCAAAATCTGCAATTTGAATTTCATTTTCAATGAAGCCGATCTTGATTTTACCGTAACCGTTGTCTCCGATGCCCCCATCACTCCGCAAAATGTGATGGCGACCCTTTTGCAAGTGCTTAGGATCCACGGCTTGCGTCTTTTAGAGCAAGACAAAAATTTAGTTATCCATAAATCAGCAGATGTTGTTCAAATTGCGCCCCTTGTCACAGATGGATCCCAAGAAAATAACTTCCCCATTGTGACGCGCGTTTTTCGGCTAAAAGTTGCTAAAGTAGACTCCATTGCAGGTATCATCCGCCCCATGATCTCGGGCTCTGCCCTTTTGGAAGTCTTGTCTGAGACAAAGCAGATGATTCTTACCGATGTGACTGCCAATGTCGATAAAGTGGCCAGCCTCATTCAAATTCTCGATTCGCCGCAAAACCAGTTAGACGTTCGGACGTATACGGCAGTAAATAATAAACCTGAGGCACTTGCTGCACTTGCAGATCAAATCATGGCCCCATTTGCCGGGACAAACCCCTTTATTTTAGTCCCCCAGCCAATGACAGGCTCGATTTTCATCGTTTCAACGGGCGATCTGATCGATAAAACCCTATCCGTGTTGAAAACGCTCGATGTTGCTCCTAAAAAAGAGATGGTCTCTCAACAACAGCTCAAA
Organism: uncultured bacterium; assembly: GCA_964641775.1. Taxonomy (GTDB): domain Bacteria; phylum Chlamydiota; class Chlamydiia; order Chlamydiales; family SM23-39; genus CAIPFQ01. Next base: position 5,364 of record CAZXLK010000002.1, read on the forward strand.
TCTGAAAATATTTTTGTCTATAAAGCAATGAACCGCTCCAGCGATGATCTTTTGCACTCGCTGCAAAGCATTGGAGACAATCTGCAAAGATCGGGCATTCCCGAAGGCGATTTGATCACTACGATAGACTCTGCCCGCTCGATTAAAGAAACCAATTCGATCCTATTTGTCGGATCCACCGATGCAATCACAAAAATAAAAGAATTTTTACTATCTCTTGACATGGCAGGGGCAGAAGGGGTCCCGGGCAAAATGTCTTATTTTGTCTATAACCCCAAAAATCGAAGCGCACAAGAGATTGATAGCGCCTTAAAGGAAATGGCAGATAACCTAAAACACGTCAAAGGCGAGGAAGATCTTGTCAAAGTGCTTCATAGCGCAAAAATCAATACGACAACAAATACGATCCTTTTTTCCGGCGATGAGAGCCAATTTGGCAAAGTTCGGGCGCTACTTAGCGATGTCGATGCCAAAACAGAGGAGTCTACAAAGCCCGTTTATTTTATCTACAAGCTGCAAAATGCATCGGGCGATGTTGTAGAAGAGGAGCTGGAAACAATTGCCAAAGACATGGAAAAAACCGGCGCCGCAAATAAGGACGTTTTAAATGTCATCCACACTCTTCGCTACATCAAAGAGACGAATTCACTTCTTCTCATGGGAAATTCTGCAGCGGTTGATGAAGTCAAAGAGATGATCGTGGAATACGATTATCCAAGAGGAAATGCTACTGTCAGCAGCAACTTTTTCATGTATAAACCGCAATACAAAAGCGCAAAAGAGATTGAACATTCCCTGCACGATGTCGCATCGAACTTAAAAGCAGCAGGGCTTGCCGACCCGTCGCTTTTACAAACCATCGACAAGGTAAAATATGTAGAAACGACCAATTCCTTAATTTTTACCGGAAATGCAGACTCGATCAAAAAAATCCAAACCTTGATCCCGGAAATTGACATCCCTCCTAAAGAATCTGCCCAAATCCAGCATGTCGGCAAAACGACATTTCTTCTTTATAAATTGAAAGTAGCAGGCGCGCCCCAAATTCTTGCAGCTTTGAAAAATATGACCGCTAATCTTCAAAAAACCGGGACCGCCGATAAGAATTTGATCGACACCCTAAATTCAATCAAATACATCAAAGAAACAAATTCGCTTCTTTTCACAGGCGATGAGGAATCTCTGCAAAGAGTGCAGCTTCTCATAGAACAATTCGATGTAACTTCTCTTGCAGCAGCGCCATCTGCCACCACAACAACAGTTCCGGGAGCAGGACAAGCCAATTTCATCCTTTATACCCCTGTTGCCTTGCCTCCGGACGATCTTGAAAAGCTCGTGAATGATTTTGCAGAAAATGCCCATGCAAGCGGCTTGAACGATCCTGAGCTTTTTGCAGCGATCGCATCCATGAAGCTAGCGGAATCGACCCATTCGCTGATTTTTACAGGCACGCCTAAAGCACTCGATCAAATTCAGCAGCTTCTCAAAAGTTTTGATGTTCCTGCTAATCTGATTACAAAACCCAGTCCTACTGCCCCATCAGAGCCATCGATCCAAGGGATCGATAACACAAGCTTTATGGTCTATAAACTTCAATTCCATAAAGGCGATGAGATACAAAACGCGCTCAAACAAATTGCAAAAGATCTGATCAATAACAATGCCCCGATCAATCAAAACCTTCTCAATTCCATCAATTCCATCCAATGGCTAGAAGTGACAAATTCGATTCTGTCATCGGGCGATCAAGAAACACTGACAAGATTGAAGGAACTGATCAAAAATCTCGACATTCCCTTAAAGCAGGTTTTCATTGAAGTTCTTGTTGTTGAAACTTCTTTGACAAATGCCCTTCTTTTTGGACTCGAGTGGGGAGGCAATTACAAATTCAATAACCGATTTGGAATTAGCTCCTTCAATACGGTTCCCCCTGCGAATCCTCAAAGTCCTTTCCCGGATCAGTTTGTCAGCAGATTATCAACCCTTACTCCTCCCAGCGCGCCAACACCTATCGGCAATATTCCTCCCGTTACCGGATTTGATTTGGGCGTGATTGGAGAGGTCATTAAACATAAAGGGGAAACCTTCCTCACTTTGGGCTCTTTATTGAATGCGCTGCAAACCGATAACGAAACGACGATCATTACGGCGCCGAAACTCTTAGGTCAAGATGGAAGAACTTCAACCATTTTTTCCGGTGCGAATATCCCTTTCACAGGATCCTTTGTCAACAATACAACAAATGGCGCGACGATTTTAACGTCCAATATTGAATATAGAGATATTGGACTAAATCTTACGATTACTCCGGTATTAGGTAATTCCGATATCGTAACTCTCGATATCGATTTAGATCGATCCCAAACTGCATCCGGCATCACGCAATCCTCTTTGAATTTCCAAAACCAGTCGGCAAACGGGATCATTACAAGCAAAACGACGATGCAGACAACGGTCCATGTTCCGGATCGCAATTTCTTAGTCTTAAGCGGCTTTGTGAACAATTCCACCACAAAAACCAAACAAGGAATCCCCTGCTTAGGCGGTCTTCCAATGATTGGCGCTGCCTTTTCGCAGCAAAATGATACGATTTCCAATCAAAACATCGTCATCTTTTTAAGACCGTTTATCATTAATTCGATCGAAGACATGCGAAGAGTGACCTCGGAGCAAGAAGATTTCTTCCGAGATCAAGCCGGCACACCTTTCTTGGAGCATAATTATGACGATGCAGTTGAGCTCATCAAAACCATCGACGATGAATAGAATATTTAACCACCGAGAACACCGAGAGCACAGAGATCTTTTTTGCGGAGCAAAAAAGAAAAATTATCTTTCTTTTCCCTCCCTCGGTGTTCTCGGTGTGCTCGGTGGTTTATTTCTAAAAATGAAAAGAAGATTTAACCACCGAGAACACCGAGAGCACAGAGATCTTTTTTGCAGAGCAAAAAAGAAAAATTATCTTTCTTTTCTTTCCCTCGGTGTTCTCGGTGTGCTCGGTGGTTTATTTCTGCTTTCCGGCTGCTACCGGGTGTCGGATAGCATTGAGCCTCACGTAAGCTGGCAATTGCAAGATCGACATTTACAGGGTTTGAAAACCGCATTTTCTCCTTATAGCGAAGAGGAAAAAAAGGCCGATTGGACGAAAGAATGTACCATCGCAACAGGCTTTGCCGAGCAATTGGATTTATACCGGGCGATTTCAACCTATAAACGGGCTGAAATATTAATTCCTCACTCAGAGTCAAGACGGCTCCTTGAAATCCAATACGACATCCTCTTTTGCTATTTTTTGGGCAAAAAATATGATGAGGCCATTGAGGTCTTTGAAAAATCGGAGCTTAGCTTTGTCGACAAGACTTTTCCCGCCTATCGGGATCTTCTATTAGTGCTTTATGAATGTTATAGGGAAATGGACAATTCGGAAAAACAAGAAAAGATCTATGAGCTCATGGCAAAATCATTTCCCGATACCGCAGAAGTGCTGCAGCTATCCAGAGCCATTCGAGAAGGAGAGCTTGCCTCAGTAGATCTCTTCGCGGAAGGATTTAATGGCCCTTCTTATTTGAGCAATCTTTTAGATACCTATGCAATGGGAAAAAAGTCCGTCTCTTTTGCCCAAACGCTCAATGCTATTTTGCCCGGAGCAGGCTACTTGTATATCGGCCAAACCAAATCGGCCTTTACCGCATTTTTTCTCAATAGCTTATTTATAGCGGCAGCTTATGAGTTTTTCCGTCATGGTCATACTGCCGGAGGAATCATTACTTTAGGATTTGAAGCGGGCTGGTATTTTGGAGGAATTTATGGGGCAGGTGAAGAGGCAAAATACTATAATGAAAGACTTTATGAAAGAACTGCAAGCGCATCACTCAATGACCAGAAACTCTTTCCCGTTTTGATGTTGGAGCACACGTTTTGATTTTATTACTCTCAACTCTCTTTGGATTTGTAGGATATTTTGAGCCTTGGGGAGAGGATGCAGATCTCAAATTTTCAAGAAAAGAAATTCAAGTTCCTCCTCAACCCTCCATTGCTGCAAAGATTGCAGATGGGGTCATCCGTTTTCATCAAGAAGTGATTTCCCCTGCTGATGGCCCAAGAAGCCATTTCCGCCCCACCTCTTCTCGTTATATGCAGCTTGCCATGCAGCGCTATGGCTTCCTTAAAGGCTTCATTATGGGATGCGATCGCCTCCTTCGGGAAAATAATGAAGAATGGGTCTATCAAACGATTATGATCGATGGCCAAATCTATAAATTCGACCCGGCAAAGCCCAATAAAACGTTTTAATCCAATTCCCGTGAACGCTTGCGCTTGCGTTACCGTGCCCGTGACCGTGACCGATCCCGATACCGTGCCCGATACCGATACCGTTCCTTAATCACCTAAGACCTCCCATAATCATCCTTCATCCGAACAATATCATCTTCTCCAAGGTATTCCCCTACTTGAGTTTCGATGAGTTCGAGGGGAATTTTACCGGGATTTGAGACTCGGTGAAGGGCGCCTTTGGGGACATAAATGCTCTCATTTTCATGGACAAAGGTCTCCTCTTTGCCGATCGTCACTTTGGCAGTGCCTTTGACAATGACCCAATGCTCACTTCGATGAAAGTGCTTTTGCAGGCTCAGAGTATGACCCGGCTTTACAGAGATCTTTTTGATTTTGTAGCGATGGTCCAAATCTAAAACGGTATAGGATCCCCAGGGGCGATTCGTTGTAAGATGCTCTTTGATTTCGGATCGATTTTCCTCTTTTAGCTTCAGGACAATGTCTTTGACTTTTTGCGACTCATTTTTCTTTGCGATGAAGACAACATCGGGAGTTTCAACAATGAGCATATCATCGAGTCCAATCGTAGCGATCAGCCTCTTGCCTCCCAAAATCAAAGAGTTTTTTGTACCTATCCGAATCGTCTCACCAAGCGCTGCATTGCCATCGCTATCTTTAGGAAGAACATCATAGACGCTATCCCAAGAGCCAACATCGGACCAAAAAAGATCAACGCCCAACACCACCGTTTTTTTCGACTTTTCCATTATGGCATAATCGATGGAAATATTAGTTAATTTCTCAAAGGGAAGGCTCCCTTCTACAAATTTCTCAAGTTCGGGAAAGTACCTACAAAATGCATCAAGCATCGTTTGGATAGAAAAGGCAAACATTCCCGAATTCCAATAGAAATTCCCCTTTGCAATGTATTCTTTTGCCGTTTCCAAATCGGGTTTTTCAACAAATTGGAGGGCTTTAAATCCCCCATCAATCGGCTCGCCAGCTTCAATATAGCCATACCCCGTTTCCGGCTGTTTGGGAAGGATCCCAAACGTGACGATCCAATCCTTTTCTGCTAAATGTAAAGCGCGCTTTACATATTTTCCAAAAAGAGTTTGCGGCTCTAGAATTTGATCGGAAGGAGATACAAATATAGGTTCATCCAAAGAAATTCCCCTATCAATTAGAGCCTTTATCCCAAAAGCAATGGCAGGCGCAGTATTTTTTTGAGAAGGCTCAAACAAAATATTTTTCTCCAAATCAAGTTGCATCTCCTCCAGCTGCTCTTTCAGAATAAAAAAGTATTGCGAATTGGTTAAAAAAAAGATGTCCTCACAAGAGAAATATTCCAGGAGCCGAAAAACCGCTTTTTGCAAAAGCGATTCATCGGATCCAATCTTTAAAAACTGTTTAGGATACTCTATTCTAGATACCGGCCAAAGTCGCGTTCCACTTCCGCCGGCTAATATAAGGGCTTTCACAATTCATTATATTCCTTCGCTCCTTATTAATTACATAATAATGCATGAAGAAAATATTCCTGTCACTATATATCACTTTTTAATTACCGTGAACGTTTGCGCTTCCACCCCAAAGACGATGCGTCTTCGGGGACCCCGGTGCGTTACCGTTACCGAAAAAACGGAACGTTTGATTACACAAATCTATTCATTTTCCCAATTTACTTTGAAGGATGTTCCATCTTTTTGTAATTCTGTAGGTACCGCTTTGACATAGGATGGGTTATCTTCCATCACCATTTCATCATTTTGCCAGCCATCATTGTTAATCGTACCATGTATTTTATTGATGACTGCGCTGCAATAATTAAAAGTAACAGTATTAAAATCGGCTAAAGGAAGTGTGCTTGAAGAAAAAGGGGCTTCGAGAATCCATTCCGCAGAGCTTCTTAAAGCGGCAGTATTCACTGTGTAAAATGAGGGAACAGTATAGGACACATCTTGGGTCCAATTAGTGATCACTAACTTAAATACTCCATGTCCTTGATAGCCCACTCTTACGCTGATCGCATCGCCAACATTTACGGGAAAACCCCCAATCATAAAAGCGCCGCTTGGATACATTTCAAACCAGGCATAATTTTGCTGCGCTCCATTGATCCAATTATGCGATGTTCCTATTTGTTCAACCGTTCCATTAGTAAATCCATCAATCCCTACCCAAATTGCAGAATAAGTATCGTCTTTTGTGGAAAGAAGAGTGGGAACAATCCAATAACCTGCAGCATAATCCACCGAACCGTTCACAGGATTCGTTAGATTTTCAGCTGCTACGTATCCACTCCAATTGTTACTATTAACCAAACCGCTATGAGTTGTATAGACTTCTTGTCCATGAATCATTGCTCTATGAATCGATACGATATCGCATTCGATCTCCTGCATTGCATAAACACCAACAGTTGCTAAAAGACTTAAAACGATTGTTCTCATAAAACCTCCCAATAAACCATTTACACAATATTAATCATTTCTTGAAAAATAGCAAATGGTTTTCCTCTACTCTTGAGCTTCCCGAATTTTTAAGAGCATCTTTGCGTGAAGATGTTTATTGGAAGCGACGACATCGATCATATCGAGAGTTAAAAGATTCAAAGGCTCTCCTTTCCAATCGGTCAAAACTCCACCCGCATTGCGAATCATAAGGCTAGCTGCAGCGACATCCCAAGTCCTAAGTCCTGCATGAAATTTGCCGTCAAAGATCCCCGCTGCCACATAAGCGAGATGAAGAACAGCTGTTCCCAGATTATCGACTTGAGCTCCTGTTTGGATCATTGCATTTTCCACTTCCATGCAATTGAGCGGATTTTCCATCACAGCATAAGGATAGCCTGAGGCAAGAAGAGCTTTTCCTAATTGATTCGTTAATGAAACCGTAACTAACTCGCCATTGAGATACGTTTCTGTTAAATCTGCAACAAAAAGCTGTTGCAAACAAGGAGCATAGATCACGCCGCAAACTGGATATCCGTGAAGCAAAAGAGCAATACTAATGCTATAAATAGGAAGTCCTTTGGAATAGTTCTTGCTTCCATCCAATGGATCAACGACCCAAATATAATCATTCTCAGGCACACCTTCTGATTTTGTCTCTTCGGCTAAAATTCCATGATTTGGGAACTCATAGCGAAGGATTCGGATGATCTCTTTCTCTGCCTTGATATCAGATTCGGTTACTACATTTGCCGCTCCTTTTTTCTCCACGATTTCTTGAGCAGCACCCCTTTTTGCTTCCAATATTTCTCCTGCAAATACAGCTGCTCGAATCGCGACTTTTGTATAGGTGGCAAACTTTTTCGTACAAGACGGCAAAGCAGGAGTTGTAAAACACACTGTTGCTACTGACATAAAAAATCCCCTTGATAAAAATTTATAAAAAATTTATAAAGCATTGACTAATTTAACAAAAAGATTTTTTTATGGCAGCAGCATCCAATGTCACTTCAACTAGAGAGAGATCTACTCCAGAAGAACCGGAATCAAAAATTGTCCCTTTACATGTTGCCCTATCAGCAATAGAAGAAGTCGGATCATTATATGAAAGACAAAAAGCTGAACTTTTAGATTTCTATCAAAGACATCCTACCTTAGTAGGAGGAGATTATATAAAAGGAGAAATCGAGATTGTAACTGATCCTGATGCGATTTCAAAAGTAGAAAACTTCGTAGAGCAAATACTTTTAGACAAAGGAAGATCTCCAGCAGCTGCCAGAGAACGGTCCCGAGCTGGAGTTATCTCGAAAGATGAGTATTTCATTCTCATTAGAGATGCTGTCTATTTCTCCAATGGGATGCCCGGTATATATAATCGGCTATTCGAAAGGTCTTCCTTAGAAAAAGCCGGCCAAGGAGCTATCGCTTTACCGATCACCGAAGAGGGAAAGATTTTATTCAATTTAACCTATCGACATGCAACCAGAAATTGGGGCATGGAAGTTGCCCGAGGGTTTTCAGATAAGGCAGATGGATCTTTAAGCAACACCTGCACAAGGGAACTTGCTGAAGAAACAGGGATGCAATCTCAAGCTCCCATTTCTCTTGGTACAGTTTGCGCCAATACCGGAATCTCCGGCACATTGCCTGAGGTATTTCTATGTCCGCTTACAGGATCCGGCAAACCAAATCGAGGAAATGAAGCAATCAAAAAATGCATCCCCTTCTCTCTACAGGAAGTCTCCAATGCAATTGTTAACGGCTATTTTGAGTACGATGGAAAGAGGATTCCCTTCATCGATGGATTTTCCATGAATGCGATTGTAAAAGCCCATACTGCAGGCTACATCAATTTGCCTACCGGCATCCGAAACGACTCGCCAGATGCATCCGTTGCATAAAAATACATCACGTGCGGTTTATTTCCAGGTTTGGATAGCGCTCTTTGAGAGAAGTGATATATTCATCTGTAATATTATCAAGCTTGGACATCTCAAGTGTGGTCAACTTCGGGCACTTTTCTAATATTATGTCCAATATTTCTGGTGTGACCCACTCATTATAGTAAAATGCCAAGTTCGTTAGCTTAGGAAATCCCTTGGAAATAAAATCTGATGTTAAATCGAGAAAGCTATACTTCGATTGGTAAAAAGCCAAGTGAGTCAGCCTAGGACAATCTTCTGACAAAATTTTGAATGTAGCTGGTGTGAAAATGTGTTTTCCAATCACTGCACTGACCAGACGTTCTTTGGGGACTGTAGGTTCAGATTCGATCCAATTACCATCGAAAATAATGTCTGCTGAATAGTTGGAAAAACCTTCTTGTTTTATAAAATCAACAAATTTTAAAAAATCACTGAAGGATCTATAATCACCGCCGGGTCTATCGCTATGGTAAACTGCAGGAATGATTTTAAAGCCGTTCAAAAATTCTTTCACATTCATACGTCTTTCTTCTATATCATAATTTTTTGGATCAGGATAATCTTCCATATAGAAGTATACTGTGTTCCAAACTATCTCTTGCATTTTTTTTATATTCAGTGTGACTGCAGGAACTTGAGCCTCAGGAAGGTTAAGAAAATTTTTCCATATTTCTAGTAATTTAGAGTCTTTAAGATCTAGAAAAGTTCCCTTTACAGTATTTAAAACCGCTGCGATCCTATCCAGCACTTCGATCTCGACTTTACCACCAAGATAATCTTGAGCAATTAAAAAATTGTTGATTTTTCTATAATAATCGGACTCATTAGAGAAAATCTCATTCAGATTATCCATTGAGTTAGGGTTTTCAAAGAATTCTAATAGTTCAAGTGCATCTTTAACAACTTGTACAGGAATTTTTACATTGATCTTTGTTGCTTCTTTATCATTTTCCAAAACCGTTCTGATTAAACCGAATCTATTTGACATGTTTCTTGGGATCTCTACATCACCATCCTTGCAGTGCAGAAACAATGGTTCTTCATTTATTTTTTCATCTAAACCTTGAATGGAGTAGATCTTACTACCATTGACCAAGTCAAGCACTTTAGATTTTTCATCTTTATTTAAATCAGAATTGTTTAAAATCTGATTACTAATATTTGCAATCCGTTCATCCGCAGAGGGATCGCTCCAATCATCTTCAGGGATTTTTTCTTCTATTTCATGGAATACTTTCATCACTCTTTGTTCGCTAGGAACGGGAGCTGCCATACAAAATTCCTCAAATTGACATCTAATCTTTAGGTACTAAAAAAGTTGTATTACTGCGAGTAATAAATTTTCATTTCCGGATAGCGCTTTCTGAGAGAAGCAACATATTCTTCTGTAATATTATCACAGTCGGATATCCGGATTTCGGTCAACTTCGGGCACTTTTCTAATATAATGTCCAATATTTCTGGTGTGACCCAATCAATAGATACAAAACTCAAGTTCCTTAGATTAGGAAATTCCTTGATGGAAATAACATCTGATTTTAAATCGGGAGAGAGAAACTCCGATCGGTAAAAAAAAGCCAATTGACTCAGCCTAGGACAATCTTCTGACAAAATTTTGAATGTAGCTGCTGTGAATTCGTGTTTGATCACCGCTTTGACTAGATGTGCTCTCGGGACTGTAGGTTCAGATTCGATCCAATTCTTATTGAAATCAATGTCTGCTGAATAGTTGGAAAAACCTTCTCGTTTTATAAAATCAACAGATTTTAAAAAATCACTGAAGGAGGCGCCATAGTAATGGTAAACTGCAGGAATGATTTCAAAGCCCTTCAAAAATTCTTTCAAATCAGGATTATTTTCACTCATGTACAAGCTTACCGTGACCCAAACTAACACTTGCATTTTTTTAATAAAATGATCTTTTGTAGGAACTTTAGCCTCAGGAATGTTAAGAAAATTATTCCATATTTCAATTAATTTAGAGTCTTTAAGATCTATACTAGTTTTCCCATCAGTTAAAAAATCTGCGATAATTGATAGCGTGACCCTCTCACCATTAAGATAATGATGAACTACTAAATAATTGTTGATTTTTCTATTAATATCGGAGTCATTAGAGAAAATCCCCTTCCCTTCATCGACAAATTTTTCACAGCTCTCTAATATTTCAAGTGCATCTTTAACAACTTGTACATCAAGATCTACATTGATCTCTGTTGCTTCTTTATCATTTTCCAAAACCGTTCTGATTAAACCGAATCTATTTGACATGTTTCTTGAGATCTCTACATCACCACCTTTGCAATGCAGAATCAATGGCTTTTCATTTATTTTTTCATCTAAACCCTGCATGGGGTGGATTTTACGATCATCTATCAAGCCACGCACTTCAGATTTTTCATAATCATCTAAACTAGACTTGTTTAAAACCTGATTACTGATTTCTTCAATCCGTTCATTCAAAGCGGAATTGCCCCAATCATCTTCATTGATTCTTTCTTCTATTTCATGGAATACTTTTTGCACTCTATCGCTAGGGAGGGGAGCTGCCATACAAAATTCCTCAAATTGACATCTAATCTTTAGGTACTAAATAAGTTTTATTACTGCTAGTAAATTTCCAGATTCGGATAGCGCTCTTTGAGAGAAGCAATATATTCTTCTGTAATATTTTTACACGCGTTTATTCGGATTTCTTTCAACTTCGGGCACTTTTCTATTATTATGTCCAGGATTTCTGGGGTGATACCATCAGTCAGGGAAAATTCTAAGCTCGTTAGCTGAGGAAATCCTCTGGAAATAGTATCTGATGTAAAGTTGACAGAGCGAAACCTCGATTGGTCAAAACATAAGTGAGTCAGCCTAGGACAATTATCTGACAAAATTTTGAATGTAGCTGCTTTGAAATCTTGCTTTGCAATCTCGGCCCTGACCAGATGTTCTCTGGGGACTGTAGGTTCAGTTTCGATCCAATTCTGCCAGAAATTAATGTCTGCTGAATAGTCGGAAAAACCTTCTTTTTTTAAAAGATCAATAAATTTTAAAAAAGCATTAAAGCTTGGAGAATCTGATGACGGATTATAATCTTCTGTTACAAAGCGACTTGTATAAACTGCAGGAATCATTTTAAAGCCATTCAAAAATTGAATCAAATCTATTCGTCTTTGATCAGCAGAATATTGTTCGTAAAGGAAGTTTACAGTAGTCCAAACTAACTCTTGTATTTTTTTTATATTCGGTGTGGCTGCGGGAACTTGCGCTCCGGGATTGTTAAGAAAATTTTTCCATAGTTCGAATATTTCAGGGTTTTGAAGGTATAGCCCATTTTTTTTATTAAGTAAATAATCTCCGATCATATCTAACACTTCGATATCGATATGACCATTAAGATAATCTTGAGCTATTAAAAAATTGTTGAGTTTTCTATTAATAGCGGAGACATTTGAGACAAACTCATTTATATTAAGAGGCTTACGCTTTTCAAGGATTTGTAATATTTCAAGTGCATCTTTAACAACTTGTACAGAAATAATATCTACATTGATCTCTGTTGCTTCTTTATCATTTTCCAAACACGATCTGATAAAACCGAATCTATTTGATATTCCTCTTGAAATCTCTACATCACCATCTTTGCAGTGGAGAATCAATGGTTTTTCAATGGGGTGGAACTTTCGATCATCTATCAAACCACGCACTTCAGATTTTTCATAATCATTTAAATCAGACTTGTTTAAAACCTGATTACTCATATTTACAATCCGTTCATTCAATGCGGGATCGCTCCAATCATCTTCATTGATTCTCTCTTCTATTACATGGAATACATTTAGCACTCTATCGCTAGGGGCGGGAGCTGCCATACAAAATTCCTCAAATTGACATCTAATCTTTTAATTACCACAGGATATTTTTGCAGCGCAAGATTTGCAGATGCGCCGGCTGGATGAGTTTCGAAATGGAAGAATCTTGGGTATCGATGGTTTCCAGTTGAATGAACTTGTTCATTTCCATGCAAAAGGCAGGGACATTGTGGAAGACAAAAAGCCCCCCCAGCCCAAGTTTTTTCAAATGTTTTGTGTGAGATTGTAAAGGTCTAAAGTCTAATAGACTAGAGCAGTAGCTTAGATCGATTTGTTGAATGGGTAAACTCCGGATCCCTTGAATATTATTTAATGTATAGCATCGAGTCAGAGTAAGATGGTTCAGTGTCTTTAATTTTTCGATACCGGATAGATCGATCAATCCATGACAATGATTGAGAGTAAGGTTGGTAACAGAGGGCAAAAGTGATAAATTACTTGGCAAATGTTGCAAATATACAGCTTTAGATAGATCCATTGTGTTGATTACTTCCGCTTCAGTTTTGGGGATAGAGGTGATCTCTTTTTCCAAATCCTCAATGCTTATGGCGGAGTCTTGCACCTTTAAAACACAGTTGTGGATGGAAACGGGCGGGTTCATAGAACAGCCACTGGGGAGCTGATTACATCTTGCCATAAAGAATAGAGCAAGAGATCGGAAGGTGTCTCTTCTGCAGGTGATGGAATAATCCCGGCTGTAACTGACAGATTGTATACTCCCATAGTAAATTCTTCCACTTGGGCATTGAACTTGGAAATCGCATCAACTGTGTCCAAGCCATATTGTTTCAGTGTTATCTCCCGACTTTTTTCATGGCATCCTCGAACCTCCGGATTAGAATTTAATCCACATCTAGCTCTCAATATAGCATCAACGCCTGAGTGCGCCAAGATAGGTAATCCCTGAGTATCAAGATTTCTAGTAGGTCCGGCTAAAGTTCCTAAGATACTCACCATTTGAATGTAGAGATCTTCAGGTAAAATCGGCTCTTCCATCTGAAACCTTTTGATCGTTTCTTCATTTTTTCTCATAGTTATGTCTACTATATTTTCGATTTCGCTTCGAGGGGTCGATGGATTGGCTTTGACAAGCGCATCGATGAGCAAGAATCTCGTGGTTACCGCATTGAGGACCCGTTGTCTTTTCACTTGCTCCATGTCAGCTGCCATTTGATAAGCTCTAGTAATCTCTGTCATTAAGAGGGGATCTAACGGGAGATTGCCTTTGATCTTGCTGTCTTTTTGATATTTATATAAAATTGTCAATGCACTTCCCAATGCTCTTTCACTATATTTGGATTGGCCGAAGAGAGCTTTTTGCAGACCCACCAGGGTGCTATTTCCTTGAACTTCGTGTTGAAAGTGATTGCGGTACATAGCAAGGTTTTCAATCGAAGAGATCACTTCTTGAAGCTCGCTGCTCATAGTTCGCTGTTCTTCTCCTAGGTAAATGCCTGTTAACGCCAGTTCTTGCAATTGACTCTCTTCAGGAGTCTCTTCATAGATGGACCGAACCTCTTTTTGATATGTTTCAATAGATCTTTGATGTTTTTGTCCTCCTTTCACATCGCATATTTTTTTGAAGGTTCCTTGGGCATTATATCCTTCATCAAAAAATTGCGTCCTTAAAAGAGCTAAAGAGGCAATGCGGATGCTCAACTCTTCTTTTATTTGTATATAGTCTTTGCGACTACTGAGTCCGGGATCTCGCGCTACCATTTCATTTAATTCCTTCAATTTTGCATGGGCTTGATCCATCGCCTCCCCGAGTTTTAAAACTACTCTTGCCTTATAGGTCATTTTTGCAACATCCTCTGGACAAGATAGATTTTCAGCTACCAAATGACTTTCTTTTTGAATGGATCTCGCCAAGCATTTTGCTTGTACCAATGTTTGGGATAAAGTGGTTAGAAGCTCTATGGAGACACTATGCATGAACTTCTCTTCCAAGGACTTCCATTCTTTAGATTGCGGGTCATGCTGCCGAAACAATTGAAAAACAGCTCCGTTCAATTCAAGATTGGAATAGAGGCTTTTCCCTAAATCTGTTTGCAAGTAAGATTCCGTGTTGCAAGAAGCCCCCGGATGATTCAAATAGCTTTCAGTATCTAGAAGCTCTCCTGATAATTTGTTAAATTTACCGAAAAAAATCGCATCAAACATGATTTTTTCTAAACTTTGCATCTTTTCAGGGGTGCCCTTAGATGCAACATAGACGATATCTACATCAGAATTCCATCCCGGAGTCCCATAAGCCAGATAGCCGCCCGGCGGATCAATACCTACCCTTTTTAAAGCCCCCATGCAAAGATTCGTCACTTTGTCGATGATTTCTCCCCGCACCTGTTCTATAGAGCGGCCGGAGGCTCCAGGAGCCGCCATACTACTTCCCTTTTCTTCCTTTAATGTTTTCCATCCTACGTCCTTAAGCAATTCAATGAGTGCATGTTCCTCAGATACCAATTGATTCAACTCTTTCATTTCATTAGGACAGTGAGTCGTTAAGAATTCGATCATTTGGGAGGACATTTTTGAGAATGTCGCATCAGGATTTTCAACTATCTGAACTAATTCATCTCTTATTTGTTCAGGAGAGACTCTATCATCGCCTTTTAAAGGAATGGGTTTCTCAGGAAGTGGAGACGGACCTTCGATACCACCTATCGAATCCATGGCGATTCTCCCTCATCCTTTTGATCTATACTCCAGGCCATGCAGGATTAAATAAATTCTTGTCAATGTTTTCTTAACGACTTGGGTAGACGAAATAGGAAATAGCCTCTTGCAATGTAACATATTTCTGTTACAATATATAGGCTATGAAGGAAAGAATCGCCTATAAAGGGTCGGATTTTACTATCGAATGGTATTTTGACAAAGCAATGAATAGCCAACCTCTTGAGTATTTCTTAGGACTAAATGAACATAGGCAAGATCAGGTATTGAAACTCTTCAAGCTCATGGGTGATCGAGGAAAAATTCATAATATTACTAAATTCAGGAATGAGGGAGATGGGATCTATGCATTTAAGCCGAAACCTGATCGATTTTTATGTTTTTTCTGTAAGGGGAAAAAAATTGTGATTACGAACGGATTCGAAAAAAAGCAAGATAAACTACCCAAGTCGGAAAAAGATAAAGCTTTATTAGCTAAGAAAAATTATGACACAAGAGTAGAGGAAGGAACATATTATGGAACATGACTCTCTTTCTACTTTTAATCGTTTAATGAAAGACCCAAAACGTCGTCGAAAATTTGAAGAAGAGTATCGACAACTTGTACTTGTAGAAATCCTCATTCCTATTCTTGAAAGAAGCGAAATCCCGGTAAGGACTTTAGCAAAGACTGCAGGCATATCTCCAACAATTATTCAAGAGATCAAAACAGGAAAAAAAGAAGGAATTTCCTACCTCACGTTTTTATCTATTCTTGAAGCGCTCGGATATAAAGCAAAAATTCAGATCACAAAACTTCAAAAACCAAGAATTCGATCCCGGCCACCTAAAAAAAGACAGCAAGCACGAAGATCTCGAAAACACAAAACTCCAACCATGCTTTGATTTGAAGGAATCTTATGATTCCCGAACTTACATACTATAACGTGCACGATTGTGATGCTTTCCATCAATGACTTTGCTATCATGCACTGTTATGTATCAAGGGTATCGAATTGGCGCTGTTTTGTTAATGGGTGGGGAGGGCAAGAGGTTTGGCAAGAAGACTCCCAAACAATTATGCCTGCTTGAAGGCCAGCCGATTTATCGCTATCCGTTGAAAACGTTCAGGGATTTGGGAATTTTTGATGAAATTGTGTTGGTTTGTCATCCGGAGTGGCAAGTCCAAGAAGAAGGTGTGGGGATTGTAGAGGGGGGAGCTACAAGGCAAGAATCTTCAAGTGCCGGAATTTTGGGGTTGGAAAAGGCGCCGGAAATTGTCCTCATTCATGATGCGGTGCGGCCATTTGTGAGCAAGGAGATTATTTTAAAAAATTTGGAGGCGGCCATTCGGTGGGGAGCTTGCAATACTTGCATTCCGACTGTAGATACATTAGTTCATGTCCCGGAAAGAAATTGGATAGAAAAAATTCCAAAACGGGAAGAATTTTTGCGGGGGCAAACTCCTCAAACATTTCGCTATGATTGGATCCGGGCGGCACATGAAAAAACAAAACGGAAAAATGCTACAGATGATTGCAGTTTGGTTTTGGATTTGGGCAAAAAGATTGCAGTAGTTTCGGGATCGGAAGAAAATTTTAAAATTACTTCGGAATTTGATTTGGAGCTTGCGGCCTTATTGCTGCGTCGTAAATCGTATCGACCAGATTCCTCCTGCACAAACCAGGCAAATTCCAATAGTTTTGGCTAGATGGATGCATTTACTCTTTATAACAGATCAAGAAATAGAAGAGGCAAATGGCAATGATCGCAGCACCTAGTAAAAGCGGTGCATAGAGATTCCAGCCGGCAAGAGGGCCTGCTGCAAGAGGCGAGACGATCTGGCCAATTGCCCACATAGACGCCGTAGCGCCCAATACTCTTCCCTGCATTTGTTCTGAAGCTCTTAAAGACAATATTGAGCCAAGGTTAACCCATGCTAAAGCGCCTCCTGTTAGAGAAATCGGAATCACAATCCAATAGGGCCAAAGAGTTGCGGGCCAAACAAAAATCGCAACTCCAATCGTGGAGAGCAAAAGTCCAAACGCGATCAAATTCCGAAGCGAAAAATATCCAATGAGTTCCTTATTGACAAAAGTGGAAATAAAAAACCAAAGGATCGCCATATAGGCAAAAATATCTCCGATTTTATCTGCGCCAAGAGAAAACCTTTGAACAAGAAATGTTGGAGAAAAAATAAGAAAAAAGGCCCAGCCGATAGAGAAAATCAAATATGTCATTAAGAGGGTTCGCAAAGTAGAATGATTAAAAACGAGCCGGATGTCTTTGAAGGTTTTTAATAATCCCTCATCTTTTGATTTTCTTACAAAAGTCTCTTCAAAAAAGAAATAAATGGCAAAGAAGTTGATCAGGGCAGCGATTGCGGCAAAAATAAATGCGCCGCTGCCAAAGAGCCAATCAGGATTGGCAAGCTTGCCCCCTACCCAAGGCCCGGCAACAAAGCCCAGTCCCCCTGCGCCTTGGACAATTCCAAAAGCTTTTACTCGGGAATGCTCTTCTGTTAAATCGGCTGCAGCTGTTAGGGCAAGCCCTGAATTTCCCGAACAAAAACCGGTTAAAATCCTTCCCAAAAAAAGAAAAGTAAGGCTTTGCAAATAAAGACTTACGGCCATTAGCACATAGCCAAAAATGCTAAAGCCAATCGTCCATAAAAATATTTTATATCTTCCATAATAATCTGCAAGCGCCCCTGCAAAGGGAGCGCCGAAAAATTGAGCAATTCCAAAAAAGGCAAATATAAGTCCAAGAACTGTTGTCTTTTCTCCAAAAGTAGCATCCGGTGCGAAAAAATTGAGATTCGGATTGAGAAGAAGTGGGGCCAATACCGGAAATACAATGGAAAAGCCGACTAAATCAAGGGTATAGGTAAGAAGAATTGTTAAAAACGTGCGGTAATTGCGGGGAGAGCGAAACATCGAATTCATAACTGCCGAGAAAAATTTTCTGAGATCAAATCCCCTGTAAAATAGGCAATCCAGCCCTCAGGTTTTGTAAAAAACCGAATGGCTGTGAAAAAAGGCTCCTCTCCCATGTCAAACCAATGGCGATAGTTTTCCGGCACGCTAATTAAATCTCCTTTTTCACAAAGCACCGAATAGACTTTTGCCCCCACATGCAAAAAGAAATGTCCCGAGCCTTCCACAAAAAAACGGATCTCCGGTTCATTATGAATATGCTCATTTAAGAATTTTTGCCTCAACGTTTCCTTATTTGGATTGTTGGGCAACATGCGCAAAACATCAACTGCTAGGAAGCCATTTGCTTCTTTTAAAAGTTGAATATCATGAGAATAAGCCTCCAAAATCTCTTCAGAGCTAGAAGTTGGGGCAAGATGCTCGCAAGCCTCCCATTGCTCGAATCTAACGCCAATTCCATCTAAAAAATAAGCAATTGATTTTGGATCAGTTGATTCTTCCAACAATACAAATGTAGCATCATCATAAACTTTAAGCTGCGATGCATGAAGAGAAAAAACGCTTAAGAAAAGGATGGCTATTTTCATTGAGATATAGCTTCTCACACTTTGCAAAAAATTTTCAAGTTACAAAATAAAAATGGAAATCTATACTTGCCTGCCAACTTGGAGGTTTTTCTATGATCGGAGTCGGACTTTCTTCAATACAAAGCATAACGCCTTATTGTGAAGCAATGGCCAGAGGAATTCGCGATGTTGCAGTACGCGTAGCTAAAGCAGTGGCTAGAGTTTTCACAGCAGTTGCACATTTGATTATTGCAGGTGGTACTTTGATAAAAGATTGGGTGATTCTACCTATTTGCGATAGAGTAAAATACTCTTTGGAGTGCATAGAAAGGTTCTTCGACGATTTGGAGGATGAACCAGCCGACTATAATTTACGCAGGGTCCACCAACAAGGTGTAGACGTACATAGTGGCAATCGCGATAGACAAACAAGAGCGGCCATCGATTTGTTGAGAGCTCATCAAGGATTTATACCAACAGATAGAATCAATGAGGCAAAAGATCAATTCGTCAAATATCTATACAATGTTCGCATGAATCAGAATCAAAAGCAACTAGCAATCAGGGCTCTTTTAATACCTCAAGAAAGGGGTGAATCTTGGGGGCCATTGCTCGACGGTAATACCTGTTATGGAATATCAGGAAATGAGCTGATCGGCCGTCTTTACATATTTGCATCGTCATTATCCGGAAAGGAAATCACAAATGCAAAAATGAGCATGATTGGCGCTTTGAGTCGCTCTTATGATTCCTTTGGTGATAGAATTTGTAATGATGGAAAAACAGAACGACAAGTCGTTTCGGTACTCCAAGGCCGCCTGAAAGGAGTTAATATTGACGACGCTCGAATTCAAGTCACTAAACAACAAGCTATGCGAATGTTTTTTTATAGACCGGAAAATAGCAATCCCAATATTTCCTTACATGACCTGCGTCAAGCGGCAAATCATTTTTGCGATGAAAATGCCGGTGTGAATAGAGCAGAGTTTATCGAAGAGATCCGGACATATGCGAGAAATTCAGGAATCGTTTAAGTTGTACGATTTTTCCGTTCAATCGAACATGAAATTTCCTCCGAGCAGAGACGGGGCTTCTGCCCCGCCCAGGGCTACTGATCGGACCTGTTTTGACTGGAGCTTTTGCTCTCTGTAAAACAAACAATTTACTGTCTATTGGAAAATTCCAGATAGCCTATAATAGCAGCCTATGCTTACTATTTACTCTGTCAAACCTTATTTTCAAAGAATGCTCAAACCTTTACTGGATTTCTTAATCCGGATGAGGATAACGCCTAATCAAGTCACTCTTTTTGCAATTCTTTTATCAATTGGCTTTGGAGCTTATTTTGCCTGGGCCGGCAAAGCGAGTTGGTGGTTAATGCCTATTGTGCTTTTAGTTCGCATGGCGCTCAATGCTCTCGATGGGATGTTGGCTAGGCAGTTACAGATGCAAAGCCATCTCGGAACCTATCTTAATGAGCTCGGGGATATGGTATCCGATCTATTTCTATGCTTCCCCTTTGCCATTGTGTTTCCTTGGTCGATAGGATTTGTGTGCTTCTTGAGTCTGTTTAGCGAAATAGCAGGAGTTTTAGCTACGGCGATCGGCAAGAAACGGCGCTATGATGGCCCTATGGGAAAAAGCGACCGGGCATTTTGCTTAGGGCTTATGGGATTTTTAATGGCGTTTGGGTGGATCAGCGATATGGGGGCCATTTTGTTTTTTGGAGGCATGTCGTTTCTACTATTTCTTACTATCTTTTTTAGAATAAAAAATGCTCTAGCAGGTAATCAATGATGGTGAATCCCGCAGGAGTTTGCATTTTAACTTATCTTTCCTTGCCTTTACTCGGTCGATTTATTTTAAGCAGGTTACGCTCAAAAATGAATCCTGATCTCTTTGTAGAAACAAGACAACGGATCCGTACATGGGGTGTTATTTTGCTTGTATTGAGCATAGCTGTCTTGCTGGGCAGATCGGGAATGTTGTGGTTTTTTGGCATTGTTAGCTTTTTGGCCTTTAAAGAGTATATTTCCATTATCCCAACTCGTCCTACAGATCGAAGGACTTTATTCTGGGCTTATTTGTCTATTCCGATTCAATATATTTTGATCGCTCAGGGTCATTTTGTCCTTTCTCTGATTTTCATTCCGATTTATGTCTTTCTATTCCTTCCTATTCGGTTGATCCTTTCCGGAGATACAATTCATTTTCTTCGCTCCCTTTCCCATTTTCATTGGGGCTTGATGGTATTTGTATTTTGCGTGGCGCATGGAGCGATGTTTTTCTTGCCTGAAGCGAGAGGTTTTCCTATAGACCAAAGGATTTTCACTATTTTGTATTTAATTACTTTGACTCAGGCGAATGATATTGCTCAGTTTATTTCGGGTAAAATCTTTGGAAAGAGAAAGATCTTGCCTAAGATTTCTCCAGGGAAAACCTGGGAGGGTTTTATTGGAGGGGTTATTTTTTCAACAACTTTTGGGGCCGTATTAGGTCCTTTAATGACTCCGCTTTCTCCCACACTTGCCGCAATGTCGGGCCTGTTAATAAGCGTTGCAGGATTTTTAGGAGACGTGACTTTTTCCGCTATGAAGCGGGATTTGAAAATTAAAGATACAAGCATGATGTTGCCGGGACATGGAGGGATTATCGATCGGATCGATAGCTTGACATTCACGACACCTCTCTTCTTCCATTTTTTCAACTATTTCTGGATCATGCAGCTATGATTTTACGAACTTTATTTTTTCTTTTGGTAATCCGACCTTTAACCACCTTTTTACTGGGTATGAATATTCGGAATTTCAGCCATTTGCCAAAAAGAGGACCGACCATTGTGATTGCCAATCATAATAGCCATTTGGATGCTGTTGTGCTCATGTCTCTTTTTCCTCTAAGAATGCTGGCAAAGATTCATCCTGTTGCAGCCGAAGATTATTTTCTATCGAATCGCTTTTTGGCTTGGTTTTCTACTAAAATAATAGGAATTATCCCATTCAAACGGAAGGTTTTGAAGGAAAACCCTTTTGAACAAGTAGAAGAGGCTTTAAATCGAGGAAAAATAATTATTTTCTTCCCCGAAGGAAGTAGAGGAGAAGCCGAGAAACTTTCTTCTATGAAAAGCGGAATTTTTCGCCTGGCTAAGAAATTTCCCCATATCCCTATTACCCCAGTCTTTCTTCATGGTCTTGGAAAAGCTTTGCCAAAAGGAGATCCAATCCTAGTCCCTTTTGTCGTCGATGTGGCGATAGGAACCCCGCTACCTAGCTGTGAAGATCGCACCGTGTTTATGCAGTCCATTCACGATATATTTGAAGGCCTATCCAGAGAAATTCCTCATCTTCAAGAAATATCCAGTGTAAAAGATCAACCAGAATCCAGAGAGAATGGCAATTTGAGTCATAAGGCTTAAGTTCGGCAAGAGCCGATGAAAAGCGAGTTCTGTTATTAGAATAGAGAGGACAAATCGGGTCAAGCGAGCGGGTATAGAGATGAGTAAAAACTGAAAGAAGGGAATACTGCTTGATGGAGAGCAAATTGCGTAGATTTTATAAGGAACTCCTTTCAAGGGGCCTAGCAAAATAGCCCATACTCCTTTCTTTCTAAGATTGGTTTTTTCCCTTTGGACTATTCGATTTGAAACGCCCGGCAGAGACTCCACGATACCTGCTACTTGCTCAAAATTTTTTCTTCCCCATTGATACATCAACCCACCTCCAATCAGAGCTCCGATCAAAGCGAAAAGACAACTCCAGGATGCTAATCTTAAGTCGAAAAGAACAAGATAAGTAAAAAAGATATCGGGAACAATAAAAAATAGCGTTGCCTCAGCAAAACCCCACAAGAAAGCAATAACCAGTAGCATAGGCCTATCCATGTCCTGAGTAATCTTAGAGATATTAAAGCCGTTGACACCGTAATATATAGGCTTTTTTTATAATGAAACCAAACTTTTCTGAAAGCGGTTCAATTGAAAAATCTTTTGGAGATTCTTTAACTCCGCCATTAGTAAGAGTACAGGCTTCTTGTAAAAACGAAACAACTGGATCAGTATTATCAAGAATTACTATCCGTGAAAGCTGAAGAAGCTCCTCTGTACTTAAAGCAACTTGAATTTTAGAAATCACCTTTGAGTAAGCATTTTTATCCGCAGAACTAAGCCAGGAAGCTGAGGCTACGACATCCCATTTTTCCAATGAATCTTCTCTAAGAAAAAGCGCGAAGAGCACAATGGCTCCATTTTTTTCCTCAAGAAACTGGACAACAGATTTGAGCTTTTCCAAAATCTCTTTCATAATTTTTTCAGTAAAACCTCTACAGAATCTAGCAACAACTTCACACTTTTATTCGTTTGTTTCTGTGAAGAATAGCGCATTTCAGGGTCCCAAGACCTAACAATAGACCATTCAGCAAACACTTCACCTTCTTTAATTTCGTGTTCAATCCCTGAAAGATGTAGCAGCATGTCCAAGTCATGCGTTTTGAAAGATTTTAACCCTTCAAATTCATTTTTTGTATTTGGATAACCTTTCCATCGTAAGGTTTCGCATATCCTTTTTTTTAAAGCTAACTCTATCGCATAACCTATAGTATATCTAGCCCAATCCAAACGCCCAGAATCAAATAAAAGCTTAGCATCTTCTATTCGTTGTTTAGAAAGAGCTTGCAATTCTTCTACCGTAATCAACCGACCCTAATTTCTTAAAAAATTTCAGTTTTTCGAAACAGTAAAAGAAGTCTACAGAGGATGATAAAAAAAGTGTATCTCTTTCCCAGGTTGTCGTGGTTAGGTACTCAGAAATGTGCCACCAGCGTGCCATTTCAACTATATACAAGTTATTTTTAGTTCGATTTTTTTTTAAGACTTTTTTGATTTTCCCTATGAGATTGCTTGGAGTGGGACCCCCTCGCGCAGCGCTTCGCGCTTGCTGCCGGGGCAGCGATCCTCTCCGGTTTTTCGAAACGAAAAACATCGGAGAGGATTCGAGTCCCACACGCGATGCACTTAAGGTGAACACTATGTTCATGCGGGGACAGGGCTTCGCCCTTTCCCCTGCACCCCTTTCCCACAGGCGTGCGCTTTGCCACGCCTGGGACGCCCCAGATCCGCCTACCCGCCAGGGTAAGCGAGGCAACTGCTTGCCTCGCGGGGCGAGATCTGGCTGAGGGCGTTGTTTTGCCTATGCAAAACCGCCCGATGCGCGGAGCTGCCGGGCCGGCGATCCTCTCCGGTTTTTCGAAACGAAAAACATCGGAGAGGATTCGAGTCCCACACGCGATGCACTTAAGGTGAACACTATGTTCATGCGGGGACAGGGCTTCGCCCTTTCCCCTGCACCCCTTTCCCACAGGCGTGCGCTTTGCCACGCCTGGGACCCCCTCGCGCAGCGCTTCGCGCTTGCTGCCGGGGCGGCGATCCTCTCCGGTTTTGCTAAAAGCAAAACATCGGAGAGGATTCGAGTCCCACACGCGATGCACTTAAGGTGCATCGCTTCCGAGCGATTTTTTGCTCGGCAAAAAATTGCTCGGAGTGGGACTCGAACCCACACGGGGTTGCCCCCAAGGGATTTTAAGTCCCTAGTGTCTACCATTCCACCATCCAAGCAAGAAAAGGGGTTCATTTTATCGAACCCCTGATTTGGAATCAACTTTCCTCGGGAGGAGTTTCTTCATCATCAGATTCCGGAAGAGGGGGCTCGAAGAGGACGTCTTCGTACTTTTCCTCTTTGGGAGTGAACATTTCCGATTCCTCGGTTTCAGCAGTTCGATAACGGCTGAGAGAATCTTTGATAAGGGTGGGAGGTGGAGGGAAAAGCTTGGAAATATAAGATGGCGCTTTTGGTTCTTCTCCATGAGATTCGGTTGGAGGGGGTTCTTCCGAAAAGGACCTTTCTTCCATTGGCGGAGGGGTTTCGCGCATGGGGGATTCGGGCCTTGGGCCACGGCGGCCACGGCGTCTTTTGCCCTGTTTACGATCCATGGGAGGATGCTCTCGCTCTTCAGAATCAAAAGCTTTATCTTCCCGAGTGCGAACACCGCCTTCTCTGCCACCCCCGATCTTAATAGACCTTTCCGGAGCGGCATTTTTTAGCTGCATGCGCACTTCTTTGATCTCTATAACTTCATAGTCGCTGACCGGAACTAGGAAAGATTTTGGTCTTTCTTGCGAACGGAAAAAAAGGGATCTTCCAAAAGAAACGACTTCGATGGATTCAACGTAGTATTCCTCTTGCCCTGCTGCTTTGCTGTTTCTCACCAGGAGTTTGCATCCTTCCCGGGGCATAATCACAGTTTCGATGATAGGTTCTCGTGTAAAATTCACTGAAATTTCCAATTTTTAAATTGTTGTTGATTTGGAGCGGTATCATCATTCTTTCAACGCCATATACTCCAACAGGTCGACAATCCGGTGGGCATACCCCATCTCGTTGTCATACCATGCAATTAACTTATAAAAACGGCTGTTCAACTCAATTCCTGCCAATTTGTCAAAAATGCAAGAATAATGAACGCCGATAAAATCAGACGAAACCAATTGCTGGTCCGTCGTGATCAGGATGCCTTTTAGATTTGTTTTTGCTGCGGCATCCATTGCGTTTGAAATTTCTGCATAGGTTGTACTCTTCGATAAACGGACTGTCAGATCAACAACCGATACATCAATTGTAGGAACGCGGAAAGCCATACCCGTTAACTTGCCTTTCAATTCAGGCAAACAGGCAATCACTGCCTCGGCAGCGCCTGTATGAGCGGGGATGATATTGTAGCCGGCTGCCCTTCCGCCTCGCCAATCTTTATGAGATGGGCCATCGACAGTTGGCTGGCTAGCTGTAAGAGAATGGACTGTTGTCATAAGCCCTTCTTCAATTCCAAAAGAATCAAGAAGCACTTTGCATAGCGGCGCCAAGCAATTGGTCGTGCATGATGCATTTGATATGACAAAATCCTTTTTAGAATCATATTTTTGATGGTTCACTCCCATCACATAGGTAGGAACGTCTCCTTTGCAAGGAGCAGAAACAATGACCCGTTTAGCACCGGCTTCCAAGTGTTTTTTTGCATCTTCTGCCTTAGTGTAACGTCCCGTCGATTCCACAACATAATCAACGTTGTGCTGTTTCCAGGGAAGTTTTGTAGGATCTTTTTCTGCAGAGACTGCAATTCTTTTCCCATCAATGATGAGAGCATTTGCCTCAGAGGCAACACTTTTAGCAAATGTACCGTGCGTCGTATCGTACTTGAAAAGATAGGCTAAATTATCCGGAGGAACCAGATCGTTGATAGCAACAATCTCTACATTTTTTTGCAGAGCGTTTCGAAGGACTAAACGGCCGATCCTTCCAAATCCATTGATCGCGATCCGTTTGGCCATTAATCAGCCCCTCCATAGACTAGTCTTAAGTTTGATAATTGTACCAAAAAAAGGAGTAACTGCAAAAAAGTTTTTATTTGAGGTACTCGATGTAACAAGTTGGGGCGTTGTCCCCTACTCTGTCACTTAAGCGGATGATCCTTGTATAGCCACCCTTTCGCCCCTCAAATCGAGCGCGCAGTTCGCCAAAGAGCTTATCAATGACTAAGCGATCTTTCGTATAAGAGCCCTTATCGCCCGCCTTTGCTTTGCGCGCATCTTTAGTGGTTAAAGGATTGAATGAGACTCGCATCTGAGAGATTGCGTTCCTTTTTGCTGCGAGTGTGTTTTTCTTAGCCATGGTAATCAGGCGATCCGCATGTCTTCTCAGCTCTTTTGCTTTAACAACAGTCGTTTCAATGCGCTCGCTTTCAACTAAAGATTTTAACATATTCGCGATCATCGCGCGACGATGTGAGCCTGTACGCCCTACTTTAAACGTGTGTTTTCCGTGTCTCATACTTCAACGGGTCCCATTTTTTCTTGGTTGTAGTTTTGGATGATCTGTCGAATGTTATCTCGGTTGATGCCATATTTGCTAAGATCCATTCCTAAAGAAAGTCCAAGCTCATCCAATTTTTGCTTAATTTCGGTAAGAGATTTTTTACCGAAATTGCGGAATCGGAGCATATCGCTCTCCGGCATGACCACCAATTCACCAATTGTATCAATATTTGCTGCCGCTAAACAATTTGTAGATCTGACAGAAAGCTCAATCTCATTGATTTTCAAAGCCAATTTGGAAAGAATTTCATCTCGATCTCGGTTAACCTGCATCTCCCCCTTATCAAAGAAAATCGTATGGGTTTTGACTTGGTCAAAAATTTGGAAATGGAGAATTCCAATTTGAGCAGAAAACGCAAGGGCTTCTGCCGGTGTAATTCTACCATCGGTTGTGACTTCAAAGATCAACCGATCAAAGTCTGTGTCTTGTCCAACTCGGGTATTTTCTACATAGTAGTTCACAAGCCGCACAGGTGAAAAAGATGAATCCATCACAATTTCATCGACTTGGATTTCAAATGTAGAATGGCGCTCGGAAGGGACATATCCTCTTCCCGCAGCTATTCGAATATCAATCCGTTTGGTCATAGGCTTTGTGATCGTTAAAATATGATGATCGGGATTGACCATTTCATACTCGGAATTCTTCATCAAATCTTTCAACGTGACCCGATATTCCCCTTCCCCTTTTTCGATCATCTCATCCGTGATATCAAGGTTTTTTGTAATAAGGCGAACTTCTCTTGGATTAGGCTCTTCACCGGATGTAAGCCTACGAAGTAATGTCCCTTTCAAGTTTAAAATGATATGTGTCATATCTTCGATGACGCCATCAATTGCCATGTATTCGTGAGGCACTCCTTCAATCCGTACAGACACGATTGCAGGCGCTTCTAAAGAAGCGAGCATAATTCTGCGAAGGGAATTGCCGACGGTATGACCAAATCCACGTTCAAACGGCTCTATGATGAACCTGGCAAACGTCCTGCTTTGCGTAGCCTCGTCTAACTTGATTTTCTCCGGCATTTCAAATTTGCCATACTTAACGCTCATTACATTCTCCCAAGTTCATTTATTTAGACACGCCTTCTTTTACGAGGCCGGCATCCATTGTGCGGTACAGGTGTCGTATCTCGAATCACACTAATTGCAAGTCCTGCGCTTTGCAAACCGCGCACCGCTGATTCCCGTCCTGCTCCAGGTCCGCTCAAATTGACTTCGCATTCCTTCATTCCATAGCCGAGAGCATCTCTTGCGGCATTTTGCGCTGCAACAGTTGCAGCAAAAGCAGAAGATTTTCTCGATCCGGAAAAATTGGACTTCCCGGCAGAGGACCAAGAAATGACATTCCCTGCTAAATCGGTGATCGAAACAATCGTGTTATTAAATGTTGCCCTTACGTGTGCGATTCCAGATGGTACATTGCGAACGATCTTCTTTTTAACTCTAACATTCGCTTTCTTTGGAGGCGCTTTTTGTTCTTGCTTCGCCAAGGGGTGTCTCCTCTAATTAAATTTTCTTATTTGCAACTGTCTTGCGTTTGCCTTTTCGCGTGCGTGAATTTGTACGCGTTCTTTGGCCACGGACCGGAAGACCAAGGCGATGCCTCATTCCACGGTAGCAATGAATTCCAATCAATCGCTTAATGTTGTTTTGGATTTGCCGTCTAAGGTCTCCCTCAACAACATATTCGCTGGATAGCGTTGCATTCAGCTGCGCAATATGATCCTCGTTCAGGTCGCGGGCCCTCATATTCTTATCCAAACCAAGCTTTTCAATCACCTGGTTCGAAAGCTTTCTCCCAATCCCGTAGATATAGGTCAAGCTGATTTCCAATCGCTTATTGGGGGGGATATCAATTCCAATTACTCTAGGCATATTTTGTCCTTAAAAATAACATACAAACTTGTTAATGTCCAATGGGTTATCTCCCTCTCAGCCGCCCCTTAGTCATGAAGCCATCATACCTTTTCATAAGTAGATGAGACTCAATCTGTTTTGTCGTATCCAGGATCACGCCGACGAGGATGAGAAGCGATGTACCACCAAAAAATTGACTTATATTGGCATCAACCCCCATCAAACGTCCAACGAGGGTGGGCAAAATCGCAATAATTGCTAAAAAAATTGCTCCTATCAGGGTAATGCGACTCATTGTCTGTTCAAGAAAATCTTGAGTTGGCTTGCCCTGCCGGATCCCGGGGATAAAGGCCCCATTTTTCTTCATATCAGAAGCAATCTGGTCCGGTTTAAATTGTGTCGAGGTCCAAAAGTAGGTAAAGGCTAAAATCAAGAAAACATAGATACACAAATAGACCCATGAGCCAGGTGAAAGATAATTTGAAAGCTGCCCCATCCAGGTCCCTTTGCCGATAAATTGGCCAATCGATGCAGGGAACATCAGAAACGTTGAGGCAAAGATCACAGGGATGACCCCTGCATAATTTAATTTTAAAGGAATGTGGGATGTCCCACCTTGCACTTCATGTCTACCAACGATGCGGCGGGCATATTGAAGGGGGATCCTTCTTTGACCTTGGATCACCAAAATCGTTCCAATCGTGATCAGAACATACAAGGTGCAGAGGACCAAAAGGGTAGCAAAAGAGAGCTGTCCTTGCTGCTGAGATTCGAGATTCAATTGTTGGATAATCGATCCGATCATGCTGGGAAAAGAGGAT
The DNA here is from genome assembly GCA_964641775.1 of uncultured bacterium. Classification (GTDB taxonomy): domain Bacteria; phylum Chlamydiota; class Chlamydiia; order Chlamydiales; family SM23-39; genus CAIPFQ01. Next base: position 34,636 of record CAZXLK010000002.1, read on the forward strand.
AAAATTCCCACTGCGATGATCAAGCTAATCCCATTTCCCACTCCCTTTTCAGTGATTTGTTCTCCAATCCACATGAGAAAAAGGGTGCCGGCAGTCATGGTAACCATAACAATCATGTAAAAAAGCCACGGCACTCCTAAAATCTGCATATCAAAGAGATGAGGCACAATGATGCCGGGCGATGAAAAATTGATTCGGACTGCATATCCTGCTAAAAGGCAAGATTGGAATAGAGCAAGAGCAAGAGTTGAAAGACGGGTCCATTTGGATAGTTTTCTTCTCCCTTGATCCGGACTTTCCCGGATTTCCCTTTGCATTGATGGAATAAGGGTAATTAAAAGCTGCATGATGATCGATGCAGAGATATAAGGGACAACGCCGAGAGCAAGAACAGTCATTTTCGCAAATGCGCCGCCGGAAAAAATATCAAAGAGTTGAAAAAGGTTTTGTCCCCCCCCAGAGGCATGTTTAAATAAGCTAGTTGCAACATCGCCATTGACCCCGGGAACCGGAATATATGTTCCAATTCGGCACACCACAAGAAGCATGAAGGTATTATAGATTTTGTTCTTAAGTTCCGGAATGGAAAAAATGCGGCGAATTGCTTCTATCATTTAACAGCCGTAAATGAAATCTTTTTATCTTGGATTTTCTTCAGTGCGCCCGCAGAGATAGCATGCGCTTCAATGGTAACTTTTTTTGTAAGTTCCCCATTTGCTAAAATTTTAATTCCTCCGGGAAGACGTCGAGAGATCAATCTTTTTTCTCGAAGGGTTGCCATATTAACGGTCTCCCCATCTTGATAATAGGCTTCAATCTTTGCTAACGTGATGGCTTGTGAAGGTTTAACAAATCTTCCACGAGTAAATCCTCGGATAGGGAGTTTCCGATAAAGAGGAACTTGACCCCCCTCATATCCAAAACGTTTGCGATATCCTTGACGTGCGCTATCTCCTTTTCCACCTCGTCCGCAGGTTTCCCCTCTTCCGGATCCAATTCCCCGTCCAATTCTCTGCACTCTTTTTGGAGGCCGCGATGTATCTTTTAATTGAGATAAATCAATCATGATGCTTCCTCTCTCGCTGTGCGAGATATTTGCTTCGGTTTTTCAGTTGGCGAAACGCCTTAAAGGTAGCTCTGACCAAATTCAATGGATTGCTCGATCCCAAACTTTTTGCAATCACATCTTTAACGCCGCCAAGCTCTAATACTGAACGGACTTTTGAACCTGCTACAATTCCGGTTCCGGCGCCTGCAGGTTTTAAAAGAATGATTGCTCCATCCCAGTCGACATGGACAGCATGAGGAATCGTAGATTCTTCCATTTCGATCGTATAGATATTTTTTCTCGCTGCTTCAGATCCTTTACGGATAGCATCAGACACCTCATTTGCTTTGGCATAGCCATAGCCTACGTGTCCTTGCCCATCGCCAACGAGAATTAAAGCGGAAAAGCTAAATTTCCTTCCCCCTTTCACTACTTTTGCACAACGATTGATATAGAGAACTTTTTCCTCAAATTCCGTTCCAAAATCTTCCTGGCGTTTTCTATCTGGGTTTTTTGCCATTTTTTTTCCTTAGAATTGTAAACCTGCATCGCGAGCGCTTGTAGCTAGCTCTGCGATAATTCCATGATATTTATAACGGCCGCGATCAAAAAGAACCGATTTGATTCCTGATGATTTCGCAAGCTCTGCAATTTGCTTTCCAATAGCTTGAGCTGTCTCTTTCGATTTACGGGCTTTAATCCCTTTCGATAGAGTTCCAACACCGGCTATCGTGACTTTTTTATCATCATCAATCAATTGGGCATAAAGATGCGCATTTGTTTTTGATACAGAAAGCCGAGGCCGCACTGCTGTTCCATGAATTGTCTTGCGGACCCTTTTCATTCTTTTTGCTCGTGCAACCGCACGTTTTGTTTTTGCATTATCCATAAATCATTTAAGGTGCTGTTTTGCCTTTAGCTGCCTTTCCTTCTTTCTTGCGGACATATTCATTTTCATAGCGGATTCCCTTGCCTTTATAAGGTTCAGGGGGTTTCACAGCTCGAACCGAAGCTGCAAATTGTCCTACTTCTCTTTTGTCGCTTCCTTTAATGACTATGAGAGTGCCCTTTTCAACCGTAACCTGAATCGACTTAGGAATGAGTTTAAATGTCGGATGAGAAAACCCTACGCTTAAATCGAGCTTATTGCCTGAAATGTTAGCGCGGTATCCAACGCCGATCATTGTAAGACGTACTTCAAACCCTTCAGTTACACCTTCAATATGATTTCTCAAAAGAGTGCGGAAGAGGCCGTGCAAAGCGCTTTGAGGCATGACTTTCTCATCCCTTTCAAGAAGGGCAGCATCTCCATCCATTTTCAAACTAAGTCCTAAAGGAAGTTGCAGACTAAGAGTCCCTTTTGGCCCTTTGACTTGAACTGTTCTGTCTGGTCCAGCTTTAACTTCGACCCCTTTAGGCACTGCTACCGGTGCTTTTCCCAATCTAGACATATCTCAATCCTTTTACCAAACCATACAAAGAAGTTCGCCGCCCACTTTCAAACCGCGAGCTGTTTCTCCATCTAAAATCCCTTTCGGAGTAGATAGAATACAAACACCCATGCCATTAAATACTCGAGGGATGCTCTTATAGCCAATGTACCTGCGAAGTCCCGATGTCGAAATCCGTTTCAAGTTATGGATCACTGACTCTCGATCCTTCGTATATCGCAAAAACACCCGCATTTTAAATTTCTCTTCATTAACCAAGAAATTTTCAATAAATCCGTGGTCTCTCAATAGTTCTAAAATTTTGACTTTGTTTTTACTAAAACCCAGGTCCACAAATCTGTGCTGAGCACCTTTTGCATTTCGAATCTTTGTCAAAAGCTCAGCAATGGGATCATTAAATGGCATATTTTTCCTTTCTCCTACTTAAACGGAAATCCCAGTAAAGTGAGCAGTTCGACGCTATCTTCGTCGTTTTTCGCAGAAGTGACAATTGTCACATTCATCCCCTGCGTTCTTTTCACTTTATCAAGGTTAATTTCAGGGTAAATCTGTTGATCAGTAAGGCCAAAGCTGAAATTTCCTCTTCCATCGCATTTTTTACCAAATCCGCGAAAGTCGCGAATTCTCGGCGCAACAATGTTGCAAAATCGATCAATAAAATCATACATCCGTTTTCCGCGTAAAGTTACCATCAACCCAACCGGCTGATCTTCCCGTAATTTAAAATTTGAAATCGCTTTTTTCGCGCGGGTAACTATTGGCTTTTGCCCTGACAGCAATGCGAGCTCTTCGCTATGCTCTTGGATCGCATTCTTGTCCTTTAATCCCTCGCCTAGTCCCATGCTAATGACAATTTTTTTAAGCGATGGGAACGACATCACATTTCTAGCTGGATGCCGATTTTTCAGCTCCGGAAGGACAACTTCTTTAAATTTTTGATACAATCTTGACATGGTTCCTTACTCTTATGCGGGTTTTTTTACACCGCGATACACTATTTCCTTCTTATCTTTGGCGAAGACTAGTTCCCTTTCTCCACCCTTTTTTTCTTGTCTTACTTTGACTTTGAAAATCTTGCCGTCTTTATCGCAAAGGGCAACGTTCGATATATGGATCGGCACTTCCATTTCTACAATGCGGGCGCCTTGGCTTTGCTGTGACCTGCGAAGATGTTTTTTGCGGATATTCACCCCTTTGACCAAGACTCTTTCTTCCAATCTCTTTAGTACCTCACCCATCTGGCCTCTGTCATTGCCTGCAAGAACCTTTACAGTGTCTCCTTTTCGAATCCATTTGCTCATTGTTAAATTACCTCTGGTGCTAACGAACTAATTTTTATAAACCCTCTGTCTCTCACTTCTCGGGCAATCGGACCAAAAATACGGGTCCCTCTTGGGTTATTCTTATCATCGATAAGCACGCCACTATTGTCATAAAATTTGAGCATAGATCCATCGGATCTTCGAATGGAGCCTTTTGTCCTTACAATCACTGCTTTGACAACTTCGCCTTTTTTGACAGCCCCTTTAGGATCTGCTTCTTTCACGGAACATACAATGATATCTCCCACATGGGCATAACGTCTGCGGGATCCGCCAAGCACTTTGAAGCACTTGATTTTTTTGGCTCCGGTATTATCGGCAACTTCAAGCTCTGTTTCTTGTTGAATCATGCTTTTACCTCAGCAACTCGCCATCGCTTCAATTTAGAAAGAGGCCTTGTTTCTACAATGCGTACAACTTGTCCCACTTCCAAAGCATCGCTTTCGTCATGTGCATAATATTTTTTCTTTCGTTCAAAAACTTTTGCATACCGAGGATGCCGTATTTTCCGTTTTACTTCCACAGTCACGGTCTTATCCATCTTATTAGAGATCACAGTCCCTAAATGTTCTTTCCTTTTCCCGCTATGTTTTGCTGTTTCCATTTACGCCTCCGCTGCTTTTGCCGTGGGGCTTTTCTTTTGGGTGAGCATGGTTAAAATTCTCGCTTTTTCTTTTCTCATAGCTTTTAAACGGTGCGGTTTTTCGATCTTCCGATTCCAGGAAAGCTCATTGCGCATTGCAAAAATTTCTTTGTCCAATTCAAGAAGAGCTTCCATCATCGATTTTTCCGACTCGTCCTTCCAATCTTTCTTTTTTTTCTTTTTCGCCATAATTATACCTTTTCCACTCGGTCGACAAATTTTGTCCTAACAGGAAGCTTCGCAGCAGCAAGTCTCAAAGCATTTTGCGCCTCTTCCCTCGTAACACCGCCAACTTCAAAAAGAATCCTTCCCGGTCTAACTGGCGCTACATAATGATCGGGAGCTCCTTTTCCGGTACCCATTCGAGTTTCCGCCGGTTTTTTTGAAACCGGTTTATCTGGAAAAATTCGGATCCAGACTTGTCCTTTTCTACTAAACGTTCGGCTAATCGTCACACGGCAAGCCTCAATCTGCTGAGCTGTAATCCAGCAGCGATCCAATGACTGCATTCCAAATTCGCCAAATTCAACAAAATTTCCTGCTTTGGAAAGGCCGGTCATTTTCCCTTTTTGCTGTTTTCTATATTTGGTCTTTTTTGGACTTAAAGACATGTTTATCCTCCCACCGCAGCTTTAGCGGGAACGAGGACATCTTCGCCGCGATTGATCCAAACTTTTACACCGATCGAACCATAGGTTGTTTCCGCTCTTCCATGGGCATAATCGATATCGGCTCTCAGCGTATGCAAAGGAATGCGACCTTCTTTATACCATTCGACGCGAGCAATTTCAGCGCCGCCAATTCTTCCCGAAATCTGAACCTTAATTCCGGCAGCACCTGCATCCATCGATGTTTGCATCGCCTTTTTCAATACACGGCGGAAAGGAATTCGTCTTTCGAGCTGTTTTGCAATCCCATCGGCTACCAGTTTAGCATCGAGATCGGGTCTTTTGATCTCTTCCACTTCAATCCAAATCTCTTTGCCGGTGAGATGTTTCAAATCATTTTTTAAAACATCGATTTCCGCCCCTTTTTTCCCGATGACAAGGCCCGGTCTGGATGTGATGATTGTAACTTCAATTTTGCCGCTCATCCGTTTGATTTGGAAACGGGAGGCTCCTTGGCATGCACTCTTTGGCAATAAATACTGACGGATCTTCCGATCTTCGCCAATCAGCCCGCCAAATTCTTGTTTATTTGCAAACCAATTCGATAACCAGCGCTTGCGGCGCACTAAGCGAAATCCAATCGGCGATACTTTTTGTCCCATGTCTCCTCTAACTCTCTTTGGCTACAATAATTGTAAAATGGCTCGTTCTCTTATTCACAGGCACTGATGAGCCGCGGCTTCTTGGTTTTGCTCGTCGTAAAATCGGTCCCGGATCAACGCGAACTTCATGCACTTTTAATTGGTTTCTGCGGGCATCGAGCTGAGTTTCCGCATTTGCCACGGCGCTATCGAGCGTCTTTTTCAATAGCCTCCCGCCTCTTAATTTAGAAAGCTCAAGCTGAAGCGATGCTTTTTCTACGCTAAGTCCCCGAATGAGTCCAGCTGCATAGCGGGCTTTGCGAGGAGAGATTCTGACATATCTTGTTTTGGCTTTAGCTAATTGCATATTCTATCTCCGCCCTATGATCCTGCCGCAGGAGCAGCTGATGCTGCCGCTGACTTTTTCGGATGCCCTTTAAATTGTCTCGTTGGGGAAAATTCTCCCAATCGATGCCCTACCATATTTTCTGAGACGTATACGGAAATAAACTTCTTTCCGTTATACACATCAAATGTCTGGCCAACCATGTCAGGCAAAATCATTGATCTGCGCGACCATGTTTTAATCACTTTTTTGGAAGCTTCTTTTTGGTTCTTGAGCACTTTAGCCATCAGGTGATGGTCGACAAAAGGCCCTTTTTTCAATGATCTTCCCATAATTATTTCTTCCTACGTTCCTTTACAATCCATTTTCTTGTTTTCTTTGGATTGCGGGTTCTATAACCTTTTGCAAATTGTCCCCAAGGAGACTGAGGATGATTTCCTTTGCCTCGCCCTTCACCGCCACCATGTGGATGGTCAACAGGATTCATATGAACCCCTCGGACAGTGGGACGAATCCCCAACCATCTTGAACGGCCTGCTTTCCCTATAACGCGTAAATTGTGCTCTGCATTTGAAACGACCCCAAATGTCGCTCTACAATTTTCATGGATGAGCCGAACTTCTCCGGATGGCATTCGAATCGTTGCATAGCCATTGGTTCTCCCTAAAAGCTGAGCGGATAGGCCTGCAGATCGGACTAATTTTGCCCCTCTTCCCGGATAAAGCTCTACATTATGGATCACCGAACCTAGCGGCATGAACTTCAATTTCATGCATGAACCAATTTGAAACGGCGGCTCATCGCTTGTTTGAACGACATCGCCAACTTTGATTCCTTGCGGGGCTATGATGAAGCGCTTTTCTCCATCATTATAATGGAGAAGGGCGATCAAAGCAGATCGATTCGGATCATATTCGACGGAAGCAATTTTTGCCGGAATATTTTCTTTGTCCCGTTTGAAATCGATCACGCGGAACATTTTCTTATGCCCGCCCCCTTTGTGGCGCACGGTAATATGGCCATGGTGGTTGCGTCCGTTGGTTCGTCTTTTTGGGCGAAGCAAGGCTTTTGGAGCCGGTTTGCCCGAAGGATCGAGTTCCAGATAGACAGGGAGGACTAATTTTCTCTGTCCCGGCGTCTTTGGTCGAAATGTCTTTGGCATAAATTATTCCTTACACAGTCTCATCAATTGCATCGCCCGGGCGCAACGTAACAATTGCCTTTTTCAACCCTGCGCTTTTTCCTTCATGCCCTCTTACACGTCTGGGCTTTGGTCCACGGCGCGAGGTGTTTACTTTTGTCACTTTTACTTTTTTTTCTGCGTAGATTTGTTCAAATGCCCACGCAATTTCCGCTTTATTTGCCTCTTGGTGAACATTCAAAACCACTTTCGGAGATTTGCACTTACTTACAGATGGATTGCTTTTGGCATGCTGCAGGTTTTCCAAAACTCGGCTTTTTTCCGTTACACGTCGCGATTTGATGATTTCGTAGGGGTTATTCATTTGGAGCTCCCAAGATAGAAAGGAATGGTTTTACCGCAGATTCCAAAACTACGAGATGCTGGCATCTTGCCAGCTCATATCCATTGAGCTGAGAAACATGGAAGTATTCTTTTTTTGGAATATTGCGGAGGCTTTTGACAAGATTTAAGTTTGCTGCATGCTCGTCTACCGACCCTAGGACCATAATCCGATTTGGACCGATTTGAAGCTTATCAAAAAAAGCTGCCATTTTTTTGGTTTTTGGCTCTTTCAATTTTTCTTTTTCAAGAACATGAATCCGCCCTTCTTTGATCTTTGCTACGATGAGTGACTGAATTGCTGCCCGTCTCTCTTTTTTATTGATCCGGGTATGGATATCAAATTTTGGCCGTGGACCAAATACGATCCCTCCCCCTTTATAATGAGGAGCTGCCAAATCCCCTTGTCGAGACCGCCCTCCCCCTTTTTGAGGATGAGGCTTTTTCCCTGTCCGATTGATTTCGGCTCTCGTTTTGGTACTTGCCGACCATTGGCGCGCATTATTGCGGATTGCAACAAGATAATCTTTTACAGACTGAGGGTGTGCTTTAACGTCTAAAAGCGATTCACTGACAACGACTTCTCCCGTCTCTTTTCCGGTAAGGTCATATTTTTTCAGAGTTGCCATCGATTATTTCCCCTTCTTCTTTAACTTTTTCGATTCGCTAATGAAGACAGTGCCGCTTCTTGAACCCGGGACTGCCCCTTCAACAAGGAGATAATTTCCTTTCACTGCAACAACCCTTAAATTCTGAACGGTCTGACGATCGCCGCCCATTCGAGACGGCCTCTTGCCGCCGGGGAAGCATCTGCCCGGCGTGGTTCTCATGCCAGTGGAACCCATATGTCTATGGAAACCCGAGCCATGAGCTGCAGGGCCACCGGCCATACCATGAAGCTTGATAACTCCTTGATATCCTTTTCCTTTAGTTACCCCTTCGACATCGACGAAAGAGACTTCTGAAAAAAGACTTGCATCGATTTGCTGACCGACTTGGAATGCATCGACATCCTCAATTCTCGATTCCCGAACAACCCGGCAAGGCGCTACTTGAGCTTTTGCAAAGTGCCCCTTTAAAGGCTTGCTCATTTTTTTTGCTTTCGGCTCTGTGAGAGGCAATCCAGCAAGCTGAACGCCATTGTAACCGTGCGTTTCTTTGCGCTTGATCCCAAGGACTGTGTTTGGCCCAGTCCAAATCACTGTGCAAACCACCAGCTTCCCTTCTTGATCAAAGACTTGAGCCATCCCTTTTTTTTGGCCAATCAATGTCAGCGACATATCGTTTTCCTATTTCTATTCCTTCTCAAGATCTGCTCTGCGAGCAAGCGATAAATGCTATCAAATCGAGCTATTTAACTCAATTTTTCATTTTCCGCCTTAGGACTCGCGCTTAACCCAAGGCCCAAGGCCGGGGTGGCATTCGAGAGTGAGGGATCGTTCGCAAGAACGATGTTTTTAATACTGGCTCAAGATCATAAGGAAACACTGAATTTTAAGCAAGCGACCCGTGAACGTGAACGTTTGCGCTTGCGTTACCGTACCGTTTCCCGAAAAACGTGAACGGGTAAGGAACGTGAACGGGTCGGGCACGCAAGCGCCAGGGGTCCCCGAAGACGCATCGTCTTTGGGGTGGAAGCGTTCACGTTCACGAATGCTGTCAATCTTTATTTGAATTTCTTCTCGGAATCGTGATCCGCTCACCATCCTTAAGAATTCTCCTTCTTCTCAAAAATTTCGGATCGGCATCCTCGGATAATTGAATTTTTGATTTTAAATCGCAAATCCGGCTACCTGGTGGCAAAGCCAATTGAATTCCATCTACAGTTATAAAAATCTCTTGAAGGGGCTCAATCACCAAGGACATACCGACTCTCACCGGGCTGTCAAGATCCAATCCTTTGAGATTGGCAAAGCGCCTAGGCCGGCTTTGGGCAATAATATCGCCAAGTCTTTCTCCAACCTTTGCGCTATAGGACCCCGACTTGATCACATCTCCGGATATTTGGATCACTACTGTCTTTGCTTCTTTTTCAAGACAAGCTTCAATCTCCCCTTTTTTTCTCCCTTCATGAAGGTGAGAAATCAAAAAAAGAGAAGTCAAAAGGATAATAAAACTGGCAGCTAGAACCCATTCCGAAGTCTGCAAAGTTTTTTTCATGAAAATGAGGGAGTTGGGGCCCCCAAAGATGGAGCCCCCTAAAAAATGATTTAAATGTCTAAAAAGTTGATAGTCTTATAAGGCATTGTTTCTGAATAAAGATCTTTAGAGATTGCCAAGACAGCCGTTAAAACCCCGAGAGTAGTCAGAGCAATCCCGGAGAGAACTGATACTCCCGTTGTTGCCAAAAGGAGTCCGAAAAAGCCGGTAGCTACTGAAATCACATCTTTTATAACTTCAAGCATATTGCATATTTTGGTCTGCTCCACTGTATCTGCCATTTCCGGTGGTACACCCACAAGATCAATGCCTGCCGCAACAACTAAATTTTCTGCCTTCAAATCCAGGCTAATCACATCTTGGCCAAAAAACAACACTTCTGCAAAAGAAAAAATCCCTTTATTCAGCTGTGTCGTATTTCTAAAGAGAGTTGTAATGCAACCCATGGAATGAGCTGACATAGCCGCAAAACCAGCTACTTCGCCAAAGGCGTTTTTTACTCTGTATTGTACTTGCCCATTCGTAAGTCCCGGAGTTTGAAATGCATCTTGCGCTTTTTTGACACTTTCAAACACTCCATCTTTCATTTCCCAGGTTCTGGTACCTGTGAGTACAAAAGATGTCCACATCGTAAAACTTCTTTCGTGAAGGGTATCTAAAGCTTCAACTCGGCTTTGACCAAAATATTGTAGATAATCATTGAGCGCCTTTGGAGCTTTATCAAAGAATTGTCCCAAACGAAATAATCCTCTTGCTGACCGAAAATAGTTATTGACTGCTTGACCTAAAGTGTGGTCGCCCGGATTTGCTCTCAATGGTGGATATACTTGTTGATTATGCTGTACTCCTGGTGCCATAAAACCTCTCTTGTTAAGAAGGGGAAAAGTATAAAGACCGGCAGAATTAAAGTACAGTTTGGCATGAAATGAAATCGATGGGCTGATACTCCATCATTTCTTTGTAGACACTAGCAACTAAGCCCAAAACTAAAGCTAGAATGGTGAGACTCAAAATGAAAACAGCAGGTATGATTGCAGCTCCTGTCAACATAACTTGCAGAGCTAAAATTGCTGAAATACATGCTGTGATATTCTGTGCAAGAGATAAAGTATTATACACTTTTGTCTCATCTACAGCTTTTCGGATATCTTTGTTTGCATTTCCAAACTGAATGGCGGAGGCAACAAGAACATTTTCCGCATCCATTTCGATACTCGTAATTGTTTGTGCAACTGTTAAGGCACTGGTAGCAACTAAAAGACCTGGGGCAGCGGGTATTGTGGGAAATAAACATGCGCCTGTTCTGGTATATAGCTTGGCGGTGCTTGTAACAGAGACAAATCCTTTAGTTGTGGCCAATTTTTTCTCTGCGTAAGTCTTCTTGGAGTCTTTGAGCACTTTTAGTGCATTTTTCACATCGGCAAGAGCTTTAGGAGTTTTTTCTAACATTGCAGGAAAAGCTATCATCGCATCAAAATAGTTTGGAGATAGAATCTGTTTATCTTGCGCAGTCCAAGTAAAGCCATTTTTCAAAGTATCATCAATTTCGGCAGCCATTTTAGGGATTTTGTTATAAAGCTTTTCCACACCCAAATAGCCATCAGATGTTCTGAGACATCGGAGTAGCGAGCTATTGAGGCCATGATAATTCGACACCTTTTCTTTGGAAACCATATCCAAAGGGTGATTTGGCTTTAAATTAATTATAATTCTTCTTAATTGATTTACTTGTCCCATAATTCACTAATATTATAACTAATATCGGAATAAAATAAAACATAGTAAAAATTTTAACAATTAGAAACTGGGTAATTCTGAGAAGCCTCTGAGCCAGTCAGCTACTTGCATGACCTTCTTCCCTTCAGGCTGAATCTGTATGATTTTGAGCGATTTAGAGCCGCATCCAACAACTCCGTCTTTTGAAATAATTCCTTTACGCCCTTCTTGTTCAGAAAGCTCGGTACGGAAAATTTTTACCCGTCTTTTTTCTCCTCCCGGCATGTGGGCAAATGTCCAGGCCCCAGGCTTAGGAGAGAAGGCCCTTACTTGATTGTGAATCTCTTCTGCACTCTTTCCCCAATCAATTTCCGCCTCTTCCACCCTCACTTTAGATGCATAGGTAACTAAGCTATGATTTTGAGGCTCTCCCTTGGGAATGCCTTCCTCATAACCTTGCAAGACAAGGAGAAGTAAAGGCTTGGAAAGCTCGCAAAGCTCATCATGGAGCTCCCCTAACGTCATATCGGGTGGGATTTCTAAAACGGCAGTTGCAATCACATCTCCCGCATCTAACTCTTTGACCATTTTTTGGATGGCGACCCCCGTCTCTTTTTCCCCATTCAAAAGAGTCCTTTGCATAGGCGCAGCTCCCCGATATTTTGGAAGAAGGCTTGCATGGACATTGATGCAGCCTTTAGGGGGAATATCCAAAAGCGTCTGCGGCAAAATCTGTCCAAATGCGACCACGACAAAAAGATCGGCGCCCAATTTTTTCAGCTCTTCCAAAAAGGGAGGCTCTGAGCATTTTTGAGGCTGAAAGATAGGAATTTTTTGATTTTGAAGGGCAGTTTTTACCGCAGATGGGCTTAGCTCTAGAGATCTTCCTTTTGGCCTATCAGGTTGCGTCACAACCCCAACTACCTCAATTCCGGCCTCTAGCAAATACTCTAAAATCGATGCTGCAAATTCAGGAGTGCCAAAATAGACTATTTTTAGCACTCTAGTAGATCTTCTTCAAATTCGTTCGATTTACTGATCCCTTCGAGCCCCATAAGCCCCCTTTTAGAGCTTCTACAAAACTCAATCCAATGCTTGATTTCGGGAGTTTGCAAGATTTGCTTTTCAATTTCAGAGAGCGACTCATCCAAATGGAGTCCCGAACGATAGGTAAGCTTAAAGGCTTTGCTAATTGCAATTCTGGTTTCTAAGGGAAAAGACTGCCTTTTCAGTCCTACAATATTGATTCCTCCAAATTTATAGGGAAAGCCTCCTCCTAAAGTATAAGGAGGGATATCTCTTAAAACCCCGCTAAATCCCCCAACCATAGCATAGCATCCAATACGGGAAAATTGATGCACCGGCGTCATTCCTCCAATTCTCGCGTAATCGCCCACGATCACATGACCTGCCAGCGTTGCATTATTCGACATAATGACTCTGGTGCCCACTTCGCAATTGTGCGCGACATGGCAATAGGCCATGAGTAGACATTCATCGCCAATCTTAACCGTTGAATTTTCCTGGCAAGAGGAATTGATCGTCACATATTCGCGGATATCGCACCGTTTGCCAATTTCAACTAAGGTTTTTTCTCCGCGATATTTCAGATCTTGCGTTTTGGTTCCGATGCTAGCTCCGGGCCAAATCGTCGTCCCTTCGCCAATTGTTGTATACCCATCGATATAGGCATGCGATTTGATGACGACATCATCTTTCAATTCGACATGTTCTTTTACAACAGCAAAAGCCTCAACGACGACATTTTTGCCGATTTTCGCCCCTTTTTCAACGATTGCAAGAGGATGGATATTTGTTTTTTCCATTTATAATTGTTCCCGATCCACCAAAGCAAAACTCAAGACGGCCTCTGCTGCCATTTTATCTCCAATCATCGCTTTTGTATCCATTTTGCCTCCCGTTGAACTGATATGGAGTCCTTTTGCGTGAAGATGCAACACATCTCCCGGCAAAACAGGTTTTCGAAACTTAGCATTAGTCACATTCAAAAGCACAGCGATTTTTTTTGCATATCCTTTTTGATGCACTAAAATGCCTCCTGTTTGAGCAAGAGCCTCCAAGATCAAAACTCCCGGCATAATGGGAATACCCGGAAAGTGGCCTTGGAAAAACGGCTCATTCACTGTGACATTTTTTACCCCAATGATTTCCCCCTCATCCAAATCGAGGTGAATCACTCGATCCACAAGTAAGAAAGGGTAGCGATGGGGCAAAATATTTTCAATTTCTTTAGCATTTAAAATGGGGGCTTTCATGGGTTAATTTTTTTCTCAAGATTTAGGGTTTTGGAAATAGTTTTAGCAAAGGCAACATTGCTGGAATGACCGGATCGCACTGCAATGATATGAGCGAGAAGGGGAAATCCAATGAGTGCAAGATCTCCAATGAGATCTAAAATTTTATGGCGCACCATTTCATCTTCAAAACGGGCTCCTTCCGGATTTAAAATCCTCCCTCCCTGGATCACCAAAGCATTTTCCAAGCCACCGCCTTTAATGATCCCTTTCTCTATGAAAGGGACAATTTCTTCATATAGCGAGAAGGTGCGGCATGATGCAATTTCTGCTTTATAACGAAGCGGCTGCAAAGAAAACGAATAATATTGGGAACGAAGAAGGGGCGAATGGGGATAATGCATCGTATAACTCACTCGAAATTCTTGCGCGGGCAATGCAATGAGATTGATATCGCCATTTGACCAATAAATTGGCTGAGTAATTGCGACAAATTTTCTTGGGGTATTTTGGATGGCAATCCCTGTCTTTTCAATCAGATCGACAAAAGTTAACGCGCTTCCATCTGCTGCGGGAAGCTCGGGCCCCTCGACTTGAATTTCGGCATTATCAATCCCATAAGCATAAAGGGCGGACATCAAATGCTCCACCATGAGAATGCTCGCTTTTTCATTTGCAAGACGGGTACACCTCGGCGCTTCTCGCACGAAAGATAAAAGCGCCGGAATCCTCGGTTTTCCCGGAAGATCGACTCTTTTAAATACAATTCCCGAATCAGGAGGGAGCGGAGAAATTTTAAAAGAGACTTTTTCTCCTGTGAAGAGACCAATCCCCGAGACGGAAGCTTCATGTTGGAGAGTTTTCTGCATGTCAGCAGTCTGAGTCTGGGTCAAACAAGTACCTCGTCACAAACGAGTCTTTTTTTCGGGTTCAATTCAATATTAAAACAACAAAAAATTAACCCGAAAGTCCATTTCGACGCAACTTTTTCTTGAAGATACCGAAATGATTTGAAGAATCGGGAATATGTCAAGGAGGCGCCCCGATTTTTGTCCAAGATTTCTGGCGCCGAAGCAGCTAAACTTAAAAAGTTTAGCGATGCAGGCGGGACAAAAAGCGGTGGCTGACCGACGCAGCCGGGGTCCCCGATGACGCATCGTCATTGGGGTGGCGTCGACAGAAACCGATTCTTCAGATTATTTCGGTATAAGTAAAGGAAGAAACTGAGGATGCTAATGGTTAGGATACACGCATCTCCCCAAATGGTGTATAAAGTTGCCTCGGAAAAAACGGGAACGGTTAAAAAAAGCGCACCTTTTTTTCCCGGCGCTTTCATTTGGACCACCCGGCCATAAGAATCGATGCCGGAAGTGATACCCATATTGCTCGCCCTTAAAAGGTAAACTCCATTTTCTACTGCGCGAAGTCTTGCATGATCAAAATGCTGCCGTGCGAGTTTTGAATTGGGAAACCAAACATCATTGGAAATGCTCACCAAAAGCTCAGCCCCTTTTTTTCTTAAATCCCGAACAAGCTCTGAATACATTTCCTCTAAACAAATAGGAGTCCCGATCGGAACATGGGATTGAAAAATTCTCGCTTCTTGTCCTACATCAAAAGACTCTTTGATTCCAAAAGATTTTTCTAAAAAATTCACTACCCAGTCAAATTGAGAAAAGGGAATATATTCTCCAACAGGGGTTAAAATCCTTTTGTCATACCGCTCCATTTCTAGACTGCCGGGCTTAAATAAAAAGGCCGCATTCGTCCATTCATCTTCGCCATTATAATAATCGAGCCCTGTAATGAGATCGGCACCAAAATGATTGGCAAGGGCTTTTGCAAAATAGACATTGGTGGCCATCCAATGTGTTTCTCCATTCTGCTCATAAGGCAAAGCAAATGGAGCCTTTAGGGGAGGCAAGGCATCAATGCTGCCGAAATAATCTTTCCATGTTTTTTCGGCGATCGGCACGGGGCAAAATGCAATATCTGTTCGATAAGGAAACGCAGCCTCCGGCAAGACGATGAGATCCACTTTTTTAGTAAGGCAATCCCAAACCCTTTGCCATTGAGCGAGCGGCGGGATAAAGGATAGAGGCTTTTGGCAATCCCGATTTTTTTCTTCTACCAATAAAGAGGTATCGACAAGAGCTACCGTTATCTTCTTTTCTACTTTGCTAGGATGTTTTATATGAATGAGCCCATAGCCGTAAGGAAATAGGACAAGAAAGAGCCAAACACACCCATTTTTCCAGTTTGGTTTGACGAGGACCCTTAACCCAAAAAAATTGGTCCCTATGACCCAAAATGTAAGACCATAGACCCCAAAAATTGCGGCAAGCTGCATCGAATAGTCACTGCATGCAAGACTGAGTCCTGCCGGATTCCAGGTATATCCTGTAAAAACATAAAGGCGTGTCCATTCCAAAAGGGTAAAAGCGCCTGCCACCCCAAGACCTTGCAAAACTTTTGCCTTTTTATCTACGATCATGGAAACGAGTGCAAATTGAACACCCACTAATAAAAGTAGTCCAAGATAGACAATCAAAATCATTGGACCCATATAACGGGTCTCGGTCATCCAGGAAAGCTGGACGCTATGTGCTGCCACGAACCAAAAAAGACACAATATAAACCGATGTTTTTTTTGATCCAGCTCCAACATAGAGCGCCAAAAAAGGGCATATCCCAAGGCGGAAGCGAGTATCCCACAGACAGGAATCCACGCCGGCTGCCCAAAGGCAACCAGAAAAAAACTGACAAAGATATTAATAATCTTCAGGGTATTCCCTTTCCCTACCATGTGCACCATGCAAAATGACAATGAGAAGACCGCCAAGGATGGCCAGGTTTTTTAAAAATGCAGAGATAGCAAGGGTTTTTTCAGTCCCTTCTAAAAACCAAAAATGCTGCATCAAGATGGTTGATGGGACAAGGACAAGGATCAAAAAAAATGCCCCCAATTTTTCTTTAATACCGAACAAAAGAAGGAGGGCCCCCAATATTTCTAAAAAGGTTAAGACCATCAAAATCACAGGAAGCCAGACGACTGCCCCGTTAAAAAAACCTTGAAAGCCTTGCCAAGTGGTCGTATGAATTTGCCACTCGCCAAAAACAGAGATGAGCTGTTTTTCGACATTTTTCCAATAAAGTATTTGATATATTCCAGAAACAAGAAAACCTATAGAAAGGAAGATTCTAGCTAAAATAGCCACTAAGGCCCTTAATATTCCCATATACTAAGAATGTCAAAACGTATAAATTAGCGCCATGAAAACCCCATTTTGCGATTATCATATTGCTTCTTTTTTTACTCAGTACCTGCAAAAAAAGAGCCCTTTGGATTTGGCCCTCTCTAAATATTTTAAAGCACATAAAAGCCTGGGCTCAAAAGACCGCAAGATCATTGGCGACACTGTTTATGGGATGGTCCGGTGGAAATCCTTGATCGACCACCTATGCTCTTCCCCCGAACACCTGGACAGGATCCATTGCTACAAAAACCTCGATTGGAAAAATATTCCCATCCGTTTTGCCCTCCCAGAATGGCTTTACTCTAAACTCGTAAAAGATTTTGGAGAGATGCAAGCCCAAAAGCTATGTAAAATTTTTAATACCGAAGCGCCTGTTACAATCAGAGCCAACCTTTTAAAAACGACTCGGAATCAGTTATTAGAGCGCCTCCAAGGCCATCCTACGAAACATGCCCCTCATGGGATCCAATTTGCCAAAAGGCTTCCCCTATTTTCCTACCCTGAATTTAAAGAGGGTCTTTTTGAAGTGCAAGATGAAGGGAGCCAAATGGTCTCTTTAGAGGTTGCGGCAAAACCCGGCGATATTGTTCTCGATTATTGCAGCGGCTCCGGAGGCAAAACCCTGGCCTTCGCCCACCTCATGCAAGGACGGGGTCAGATTTATCTGCATGATATCCGCCCCCAAATCCTAGTGGAAGCCAAACAAAGGTTGAAGAGGGCCGGCATTCAAAATGCCCAAATTGTAAAATCAACTCCGGCCCATCTCAAAGGAAAATGCGATTGGGTCTTAATTGACGTCCCTTGCTCAGGAACCGGCACCTTGAGAAGGAACCCCGACCAAAAGTGGAATTTGGATCAGGCTGCTATCGATCGTCTGATCATCGAACAAAGAACGATCGCTAAAGAGGCAATCTACTATTTGAAACCAAATGGCAAACTAGTCTATGCAACCTGCAGCATTTTAAAAGAAGAAAATGAGGCCCAAGTAAAGCATTTTCTTGAGACTCTTCCTCTTCATCTGGAAAAACCCCCATCAATGCTTTTTCCACAGGAGGGGGGAATGGATGGATTTTTCGTTGCTACCTTTAAAAAAAACGGTTATGATTCTTAGCGCTATGTATAAATATATCTTCCTTGCTGCCTTGCCCCTCTTTGCCCAGATGCAGCAGGCCAATATGGGCGATAAAAAAATTGTTTTTCAAAATACGATCGTGGCCAAGGTCAATGGCAATACCATCTCCATGATGGATGTAAAAAAGAAGCTCGACATGCACTTTCATCAACATTATCCCCATTTAGCCGATTCCAGTACTGCCCGGCATCAGTTTTATGAAAAAAGCTGGAGGCAAATTATGATGGAAATGATCGACAATCAGCTGATTTTAGCAGATGCTGAAGCCCATCAAATTAAAACCTCTGATGCCGATGTCAGGCAAACAATGGATGAGCGCTTTGGCCCAAATACCTTAGAAACGCTGGAAAAAATCGGTCTTACATACGATGAAGCTTTCAAACTCGTTAAAAATGAGATCATTGTCCAAAGGATGAGCTGGTTTTTCATCCAAGCCAAGGCCTTCCACGCGGTCACTCCCCTATCGATTAAAAAAGCTTATCAGAGCTATCTCGAAGAACATCCTCCCTATAATGAGCTTAAATATCGAGTGGTAACGATTCAAAGTCAAAACCTAGAAGTTACAGCAAACCTCGTATATAATCATCTCATCCAAAATAAAAAAAGCCCGGAGCTTCTTGAAAGCTCTCTCAAAGAGATCGATCCATCGATTCAAATCTCATCCGAATATACCGCATCCGATCTAGAAATTTCAGAAACTCTACGCAATACTCTTCACACCCTTCTTCCCGAAAGCTACAGTGAACCTGCAATTCAAACGAGTAGAGCTGCAAACAAAAAGGTAGCAAGAATTTATTATCTGGCATCTCTAACCGATCACCCGGCATCAACTTTTCAAGAATTATCTCAAACGCTTCGCGATCAGCTTTTGCAAACGGCAATGGCAAAAGAGTCGACTACTTATCTGAACAAACTTCGTAACAATTTTGGCTTTGACACGGCTTATCTCAAAGAAACCGTACCCGACGACATGCATCCCTTTTCATTGCAATGAAATTGTTCGACCTGCTTCTTTTTCTAGATTCCATCCAAAGGCGGCCAAGTAGAGCTTTATCACAAAATTTTCTCATCGATGAGAATATCGTAAGAAAAATCATTCAACTAGCAAAAGTTACCCCCGACGAAAATGTCTTGGAAATCGGCCCGGGACCGGGCGCCCTCACCTCCCAACTTCTTTCCACCGGCGCCAAAGTTTTTGCAGTAGAAAAGGATCCCATTTTTTCTCAAGAGCTCAGCCGTTTCCAAAATCCAAATCTCACCTCCATCCATGCCGATTTTCTAAAATTCGATCTCTCTACCCTTCCCAGCCCCATCAAAGTGGTGGCCAATCTCCCCTACAACATCACAACTCCAATCCTAGAAATACTTCTCACTTCCCAAAAATTCACAACCCTAACCCTGATGGTCCAAAAAGAGCTTGCCGACCGAATTTTTGCTTCGCCCGGATCCAAAGATTTTAGTTCTCTCAGCATCTTCGTACAGTTCTACACCACCCTCGATTCTTCCTTCAAAGTTCCGGCATCATGTTTCTATCCCAAGCCAACCGTCGATTCCAAAGTGATCCATCTCACTCCAAGAAAGCCGCCCCTGCAAGATCCCACTCCCTTTTTCGCCCTAGTGCGAAAAGCCTTCGGCCAGCGCCG
>CAZXLK010000003.1:0-6567 GCA_964641775.1 uncultured bacterium
GCGACTCTCCTAATAAAGAGCGTTTTTTTAAAAAAAGGGCAGCTCCCATAAGAGACGTTGCAATACACATGAATAATGTGCCCCAAGTAGGTCCTCTCAAAACAGGATCGGTAAAAAAATCGATCATAATGAGCCTGTCCGTAAAATAGAGTGGTTAGAGATTCGAGAATATTTTTGAGCTCCAGTGCATTGTGGAGCTCGAAGCCAACTTGGCAAGTTGGCAAGCGCAGAGGGGCCCCCGAAAAACGTTTTCGTTTTTTGGGGAAGGAACAATGAGGGGCCCCCGAAAAACGTTTCGTTTTTTGGGGCGCTGGAACCAAAAAGATTCCGAAGATCGACGCTATAATTTGCGGATAGGCTCATAGTAGCCCACTCTTCTTTTTGGCTAAAGAGTCAAAGGCTTCATCAAAGAGCATCTGCCCTTTTCCAAAAGCTTTTTGTAAATTCTCTCTATGGAATACTTCTTTTGTGGGCCCGCATGCGATGAGCCGGGTATTGAGAAGAAGGGTCCATTCAAAATACTCGGATACAGTGGAAAGATCGTGATGGATCACAAAGATTGTTTTTCCTGCGGCCCTTTGCTCTTTTAAAAGGGCAATAATTGCTTTTTCTGTTGCCATGTCAACGCCTGCAAACGGCTCATCGAGAAGAAAAATATCGGCATTTTGTACGAGTGCGCGGGCAATGAAAAGCCTTTGCTGCTGGCCGCCGGATAACTCGCTGATTTGTCTTTTTGCAAAAGGGAGCATCCCCACCATGCTGAGCGCCTGCTGCGCCGCTTCCTTATCTGCCTTATTGATTCTACCAAATAGACCAAGCTTTCCATAACGGCCCATGAGAACCACTTCTTCTGCCGTAATTGGAAAATCCCAATCGATCGACTCCTTTTGCGGGACATAGGCAATTTTGGAGTCTTTCAGATCGATTTTTCCGGAAATTGGCAAAATCTGCCCCATCATGGCCTTAAATAAGGTGCTTTTCCCGGCGCCATTTGGCCCCAAAATCCCAACGATCACCCCTTTGGGAATTTGAAAACTGATATCCCAAAGAGCGGACATTTTGCCATAACCTACATGTAAAGATTCTACATTCATCGTACACTCAAATTTTGCGAAATGACTTCTGCATTGCGTCTCATCATTTCTAGATACGTTAGCCCGCCTGTTGAATCGCCATAAAGAGCCTCTTGGCATAGGGCAATGGGAAATCCAAGCTCGGAGCTTGCACTTGCAATTTTGGCAATGCAGTCGCGGCTAATATTGGATTCAGGAAAAACAACATGGATTTGATGCTCCTGCAAAAATGCGATCGCTTGCCGAATATCTTGCGGGCTTAGCTGGCCATCCGGGGCTAATCCTTCCGGAGCCGTAAAACGATTTGCCCAATTGGTTTCATTCGGATCGGCTAAATAGCTTCTTGCAAAATAGCGAAATGCGTCATGGCTAGTTACGAGATAGCGGCTTTCGGATGGGACCTCAGTTAAAAGATTTTGCATGTAATGATGGGTCTCTTCCATCTCTTTTTCAAAAGCTTGAGCTCTTGTTTCATACTAGGCCCTTCTTTCAGGTGCTATCTAAGAGATCTTTTCAACAATAGATTGCAATGAGAGCTTCCAAAGAGAGACATCCATCCAAATGTGGGGATCAATGACTCCATCCTTTTCCAAGATTTTGTTTGGAGCAAGTTTTTGGATTTCAAATCCCAAAGCAACCGCTTTTGGACTTTGTTTTAAAAGCGCCGAAAGGCCTGCGCCATGTTCAAGCCCCAATCCATTATATAAGATGAGATCGGCCCGCTGTAACTTTTCCCCGTCTCCTTTAACAAGTTCATAACTATGGGGGTCAAGCTCTTTTGGAATTAAAACCAAACAATCTACTTGATCGCCGCCAACTGCCGCCGCTAAATCGCCAATCTGCGCAATTGTGGAAAGAACCTTAATTTTACCATTGTCTTTCATCCACTCTCTAAAGGGAGATAAAGTATTTCTTTTAGCACAAGAAAAACAAAGTAGAGAGATAGCCAAGAAAGAAAGAAGTTTTTTTATCATAGTTCTTCTCATATGAAATGTGAAAAATAGAGCATAACAAAGACGAAAAAAAGAAAAAATACAAATTCTTGCAAGAAAATACTGAGTGTTTATATAATGCCCAATGATTTGCTGAAACAAGGAGTCTCCTAAAAGGAATTATTCTGTTTCAGACACGATGTAAAAGAAATTTAGGAAGGTATCCATGAGCGCATTAAACAAGGAAACTATGGAAACAAAATCTATGAAAAGCGCAAAAGACATTGAAGATGTGATCGTAAGGGCGATCAAAAAGGTTGGAGCGAATAAAGAAAATGAGCTCTGCAAATATCTCCCAATGAAAACCGGCGGCTACATGCACCATTTCACTTTGAAAAAAATGAAGTATAAGCAGCCCACCGAGCTTGCCAGCATCATTGAGCGCCATGTCATTCAAGCTGATAGACCTGTGGTTATCGCTCCAAAGCAAAGAGCTGCCAGAGGGTCTAGAAAGCGCCGTGAGCACATGAACTTTTCAAGAACTCAATTAGAAAGGATGCTCAATATTGCAAGACTTGCCGGTGATAAAGAAATTATTACTATTTTGAGCCCAAGAAAGTCCCTTGCAAGCTGCAAAAGAGAATTGATCCAGTCAATTAGACATAATAAGATCGAGCCGGAACTTTGGAATAGCTATGTTGAAGCTGCGCAAGCCCAGCAAGTAATTCAAGAAAATCCTGGTCTCTTATTGCAAAACCAAAATTAAATTTTTTTCTTCCTTTTTTTTACCCTAGAGGTCTCAATAATCTCTAGGGTATTTTGTTATCCTCCCGATACCGATACCGTGTCCGATACCGAGACCGAAGTTTCCCGTTTTTTTTTCGGTATCGGTCACGGTATCGGTATCGGTCACGGAAATATTTTAATACAACTCCCCCTTCCTTTCCCCCCTTTGCTTTTAATACCGATATGCTTATGATCTTTAGGTGAAAAGCTATTAGAAACATTACGAACTTTTCTAAGG
This sequence comes from uncultured bacterium, assembly GCA_964641775.1. Taxonomy (GTDB): domain Bacteria; phylum Chlamydiota; class Chlamydiia; order Chlamydiales; family SM23-39; genus CAIPFQ01. The sequence continues at coordinate 3,030 of CAZXLK010000003.1, forward strand.
ATAACTTAAATGTCATCGCAAACTGCACCTAAAACCAAAGAATTTGGGAAATGGCGCTCTATGCTCTGGCCAATTCATGGCTTTGAGCTAAAGAAATTCCTGCCTATGTTCTTCTTATTCTTTTTTATTAACTTCAATTACACGATTCTACGGGATACAAAAGATACTTTGATCGTAACAGCCACCGGCGCTGAGACGATCCCTTTTCTAAAATTCTGGGGAGTTGTTCCCGGTGCTATCATCTTCATGCTCATCTTTACGAAGCTGAGTAATGTGGTGAAGCGGGAACGTCTTTTCATGGGACTTATGGCCGTATTCGGGGTTTTCTTTGGCCTCTATGCCACAGTCCTTTATCCTAACCGAGATGCGATTTCTCCAATTGCGATGACTGATTGGATGTATACCCACTTCCCACAAGGGCTCCGCGGCTTGGTTGGAATGGTTCGCTACTGGCCATCTTCCTTATTTTATATCATGGCTGAGCTTTGGGGATCTGCTGCAATCTCGCTCCTTTTCTGGGGATTTGCCAATCAGATTACCAAGGTGGCAGAATCAAAAAGATTCTATGCACTTTTCGGAATTGGCGCGAACCTTGCGATGTACCCTTCCGGAATGCTCATTAAAAAATTTGCTAACATCAAGAGTTCTCTTGCAGCAGGAGTTGATCCTTGGGGCGTGACCCTTCTCTATACAATGAGCGCTGTCATGGTTGCCTGCGCGGCTGCTATTGCCATCTACTGGTGGATCAATAAAGAAGTTTTAACAGATGCAAGGTTTTACGACCCTAATGAGGTCAAAAAAGATAAGAAAGCGAAGCCAAAAATGTCGATTAAGGAGAGCATGCTCTTTTTGGTCCGCTCCCCCTATCTCGGCTGTATCGCGCTTCTTGTCATTGGCTATGGAATGTCGATCAACCTCGTTGAAGTAACCTGGAAAAAACAACTTGGAATGCAATACCCAAATCCAAATGATTACCAAAACTTCATGGGAAGCTTTTCCATGCTGACAGCCACCCTTACGATCTTCATGATGCTCTTTGTGGGCGGTAATGTGATCCGAAGATTTGGCTGGGGAACAGGGGCCATTGTTACACCGATTGTCTTAGCAGTTTCAAGCCTTGCTTTCTTTGCGTTCGTGATTTTCAATCATCAGCTCGGTGGCTTTATCGCCATGATGGGAACAACCCCACTGATGATGGCAGTTGTTTTTGGAATGATCCAAAATATCATGTCGAAAGCAACCAAATACTCGATGTTTGACCCGACCAAGGAGATGGCTTACATACCGCTTGATTCGGAAGTCAAATTGAAAGGAAAGGCTGCGATCGACGTTGTTGGAGCTCGCCTTGGTAAATCGGGCGGATCGGTCGTCCAGCAAGGACTTTTGATCCTCTTCAATACAGCAAGCATTATCGTCGTTGCACCCTACATTGCCTTGATCTTGGTTGGCGTACTAGGAGCTTGGATGGTTGCAACCCGCTCTTTGAGCCGCCGCTTTAATGATCTCACTCTCCAAAAAGAGAAAGAGGCAGAAGAAGAAAAAGCAAAAGAGCTTGAAGCACAAGCAGCTCCTGCAAAAGCAGAAGCAATTACTTCTGATCGATAATCGAATTTCTAGTAAGGTCTAGGGCTTTTTTACCTTAGACCTTTTTTTTATCTGTTTCAGTACTTCTTTTGGATAAATTTCCGTTGGCAAAAGAGCGCTGCTTTCATTTGTATTTGAGATCTTTTTCCGTACAATATTTTGAATCTTTGAGTCTGTTGGTTTTTTATATTTTTTGGACTCCGATTCCTCTTCCCCAGAAAAAGCCAAAGTCGCCCCGGCAATTGCTCTTACGATTAGATGTGTTAGCATGTTAAAGAATTCCTTATATTAGGTTAAGAAACTATAAATGATCGGGAAATTTTTAGCAAAGTTTTTTTTATACATTCGTGAACGTTTGCGCTTGCGCTTGCGTTTTCCGTCCCGTGACCCGAGAAACGAAGAACGGTAAACGGGTCGGTAACGCAAGCGTTCACGTTCACGGGATGTATTGGAAAGATATCTATCCATAGATTAAGATAGATGGACATGTACGACATAAAAAAGATCAGAAACTTTTCCATAATTGCTCATATTGATCATGGCAAATCAACTTTGGCCGACAGGCTTTTAGAGCTGACCCATACTGTTGAAGCGCGGGAGATGCAAGCACAATACCTTGACAATATGGATTTGGAAAGAGAGCGGGGAATTACGATCAAAGCCCGTCCCGTTTCGATGCAATATAAAGCAAAAGATGGGGAAATTTATCAGATCAATTTGATTGACACTCCCGGGCATGTTGATTTTACCTATGAAGTTTCGAGATCGCTTGCCGCTTGCGAAGGGGCCCTTCTTGTGGTCGATGCGGTTCAAGGAGTCCAAGCGCAGACTCTCGCCAATGTCCATTTGGCGGTGGAAAGAAATCTTGAGATTTTGCCGGTCATTAATAAGATTGATCTTCCTGCTGCCAATCCCGAAGAAGTAAAAAGACAGATTGAATCGATCATTGGAATCGATGCATCAAGAAGCCTTCTCATTTCAGCAAAAACAGGGCTTGGCGTGGAGGATGTTTTAGAGCGAATTTTAACGGATATCCCTACTCCCAAAGAGCCTGCAGACAATCTTCTTCGCGCCCTTGTATTTGACTCACATTATGATCCTTACCGAGGGGTAATGGTTTATATTCGAGTAATCAGCGGAGAGATTACTAAAAAATCACTGATCCGCTTGATGGCAACCCAAAAGACCTTTGAAGTTCTTGATGTGGGCAAATTTGTCCCCAATGAGAAGTCGATGGATGTTTTAAGGCCAGGCGAAGTGGGATACTTTGTTGCCAATATCAAAAATACGGCTGATGTGAAAATCGGCGACACGGTAACTCTGCAAAAATCGCCTGCTTCCACCCCTCTTCCCGGATTCAAAGTCATTGCCCCTGTCGTCTTTGCAGGCATTTATCCCATCGATACTTCCGATTTTGAAGCCCTTCGCGATGCGCTTGCCAAATTGCAGCTCAACGATTCGGCTTTGCATGTAGAGCAGGAAAGCAGTATGGCCCTTGGTTTTGGCTTTCGCTGCGGCTTTTTAGGCCTCTTGCATTTAGAGATCGTTTTTGAAAGGCTGACGCGCGAATTCGATCTTGCCATCATCACAACGGCCCCAAGCGTTGTTTACCGATTTGTTCTGAATGATGGACAGATGTTGGAAATTGATAATCCTGCCCGCTATCCCGATCCAACGCACATTGATTTTGTGGAAGAGCCATGGGTTAAGGTCCATATCATGACACCGTCCGAGTATTTAGGCGCCATCATGACCCTCTGCAATGAAAAACGGGGGGTTTGTTTAAATACGGAAACCATGGGAACATCGGGGCTTTTGATCACTTACCGGATGCCGATGAATGAAATCATTACTGATTTCAATGACAAGCTCAAATCGGTCACCCGAGGCTACGCATCATTCGATTATGAGCCGGATGGGTATGGCAAGAGCGATATTGTAAAACTGGAAATTA
>CAZXLK010000003.1:6577-20633 GCA_964641775.1 uncultured bacterium
GTCAATGAAGAGCCGGTCGATGCCTTTTCATGCCTTGTTCATCGAAGTAAGGCAGAATCGAAAGGAAGGGCCATTTGCGCAAAGCTCAAAGAAGTGATTCCTCAGCAACTTTTCAAAGTGCCGATTCAGGCGGCCATTGGCGGCAAAATCATCGGCCGAGAAACGATCAGCGCGATCACAAAGAACGTAACTGCCAAATGCTATGGCGGAGATATCACCCGTAAAAGAAAGCTGTGGGAAAAGCAAAAAGAAGGCAAAAAGAAGATGAAAGAAATTGGAAAAGTGAACATTCCCCAAAGCGCCTTTATGGAAGTTCTCAAAGCAGAGTAATTCTACTCAAAAGGCCGTGATGATCTGAAAGGGCCTCTTCACGGAAAAACTCCCCATCAAACCCGGTATCTAGAAGCTCCGTGTAAAGCTCGCTAACGCTCCCAACACTTGCCATTGTATAATCTAAATTAATAGGAGGCGATCTCCGTTTTCCTACAAGCGATGCGCAAAACCCATCTCCTCCCCAGGTCTTTTTGTCAAAATGATCCCCTTTTTCAAAAAGATTTTTCCAATCTGATGCTTCATATTCCTCATCGCCCAAGTTCAAATCGCCAGTCACAATAACGCATCGATTTTGGGCTCGCTGCACCTTATCCACAATCAGCTCCATCGCTCTTGCCCTTGCAAGAGTTTCATCTTCAGTTGGAAAAGCAGGCTCTTCGGAATGTTGTAAATGCGTTGTAAAAATCGTAGCAAAAGATCTCTCAGCACTTATGAGATCAAAGGCAAAAACTCCCTTCGAGCATTTCTTCGTTCTTCCGGTTAGCATCTCTTGAGTAAATGGGGTAAATTCTGGATTTTCGATCCGGTATTTACTCGCAATAAACATTCCGGAAGTAGCGCCCACTGCCTTTGGCCCAAAATGAAAATAAAAATGGGAGTAACCGGATGGCTTTAGCTTTTCTTGGAAATAGGTTGCCGTGTTGATATCAAAAATTTCGTAAAAGCAATTCACATCGGCATTTTGCAGATTGACTTTTTCCAGGATCGAATCTACCCGATCTCCTCTTGGCATTACGCCTCCATCGCTGACCGAATATCCCCCTCCAATGCAGCAGACATTCCAGGATAAAAGGGTAAATGTAAGATCTGCCCCAAGGATCTTTTCTTCAGGGCCTGCAAAATGGAAAAAGTTTTCCGGCTGAACGACTTTTTGAAAAGCGCGAAGACAAATGCCAAGGCCTGCAGGAATCACACCCACAAACCCAACGACTGCGACTACAACCGTTAAAAAAGCTTTCCTTGCGAAATTAACAATTTTGCTTTGGTGTTGATTGAGAGTATCTACCAGATGGACCCTTCGGAAAAGCTCGTGGGCTTTTGCGATAGGACTCGTTAAATAAGATGCCGTCCTGGCTAATACCCAGGCAATTCGATTGCGGATAGAAAAAAGCGTTTCCCCCGCAATAGGTAAATCCAAATAGATCGAACTCTCAAAAATTTCTGCAATACTCATGTTTTACCCCAATTTGTATGGAAAAATTTTCCTCGGGGCTGATCGACCCTTTCGTATGTATGGGCCCCAAAAAAGTCGCGTTGAGCTTGAATAAGATTTGCTGGCAGGCGCTCGCTTCTGTATCCATCAAAAAAAGAAAGGGCTGCAGATTTGCATGGGATTGGAATTCCCATTAAAGCTCCCTCCGATACGATTTGCCTCCAGCTAGGTAGCGCATTCGCCAATGCCTTTTGAAAAAAAGGATCTAAAAGAAGGCTCGCAATTTTTGAATTTTTTGTAAAGGCTTCTTTAATATTATTTAAAAATTTACTCCGGATGATGCAGCCTCCTCGCCACATGAGTGCAATCGATCCTAAATTGAGATTCCATCCATGCGTCTCGGATGCCCCTTGCATGAGCATAAATCCTTGCGCATAACTAATGATCTTCGATGCATACAAAGCTTTTTCAATTTGATCTGCAAATTCTGCTTTATTTTTCACTTCGTGCATGGGTTTTTCCGGATAAACTTTGCAGGCAGCAATTCTTTCCTCTTTCAATGAAGACAAACATCTTGCAAAGACCGCCTCTGCAATCAAAGTAAGCGGCTCGCCCCTATCCAGCGCATCAATTCCGGTCCATTTTCCCGTCCCTTTTTGACCTGCTGCATCTAAAATTTTATCCAAAAGCGGCTTTCCATCCTTATCCATTTGATTGAAAATAGCGGCAGTGATTTCAATCAAATAGCTATTCAATGGCCCTTTGTTCCATTTGGAAAATATCATGTGGAGCTCGGGATAGTTAAATTTAGCTCCCTTTTTTAAAAGATCATAGGCCTCAGCAATGAGCTGCATATCGCCATATTCAATCCCATTGTGGACCATTTTGACATAGTGCCCTGCCCCGCCATTGCCTACCCAATCGCAGCAAGGGCTCCCATCATCGGCCTTGGCAGCAATCTTTTGAAAAATGTCTTTTACGTGCGGCCAAGCATCGGGATTGCCTCCGGGCATAATCGAAGGGCCATGTCTCGCCCCCTCTTCGCCCCCCGAAATCCCCGCCCCGACAAACAAGATCCCTTTTGCCTTTAAATCAGCCGAGCGCCTCTCCGTATCAGGAAAATGGCTATTTCCCCCATCAATGACAATGTCCCCTTTTTCCAGAAAAGGAAGCACCTCTTCAATCAATTCATCCACCGGCGCGCCCGCTTTGACCATCATCATGACCCTTCTCGGTCTCTTCAATGCAGCCACAAATCCCTTGATATCCTTCGAGCCGCCAATCTTTTTCCCCTTAGCTTCCCCCTTCAAAAAATCATCTACCTTGGAAACTGTCCTGTTAAACACCTGAACCGTATACCCATGATCGGCCATATTGAGGACCAAATTCTGCCCCATCACCGCAAGCCCAATCAATCCAATATCCGCTGACATATCTGCCTCTCTATTTTCCCTTGAGAGTAAGCGATGAGGTGGTTAAAATGGAAGGTCGCGCATTGGTTCTCGTAGCTCAGTGGATAGAGCGACCGCCTCCTAAGCGGTAGGTCGCCGGTTCGACTCCGGCCGTGAACGATTGTTTTTACAATTTTGTTGTTATGAATCCACAAGCTAAAAATAAGGAAATTGTCTATGAACTCTTACCAGATGGTACCGTAGTTCTTCGAAAAATCTCTGACTTAGATCTTAAATATTTAAAAGCCCTTAATTCCACCTTAAATGAATGGGAATCTAAAGAAGATGATGAAGCTTACAAAAACCTATAAGAAATTGCAAAACTGCGGTCGAGAACGGTTTACTCAGTATATTGAGTAAAATCTGGAAATTGCATGTTAGCTTCTAACAAGCAATGCCTTAAAAAAGAAAACAGGATTTGCAAGATCGGATCTATGATCCGGCAGGATGGACAGGTTAACTTTTTGCTTTGAGGCTGTGAAAAAAACTTCACGCAAGTGAAAAAAGAAACCTATCCTGTTTATCTTGCCGCCCGAGCGGGTCCCCGCGAAGCGGGGCCGGGCGTTCCTGTCCATCCTGTTCTTTTCTATTTCTTCCCTTTTTTGAAGTAGAAGTCGATGCCATCGGCGACGCCGCGGGCGATTTTTTCGAGATATTCGTAGGATTTAAGTTTGGCCCGCTCTTCGGGATTGGAGATGAAGCCTCCTTCGAGAAGGACGGCTGGCATGGAGGTTTCCCGAATCACGTAGAGATTGCCTTTTTTTATGCCACGGGAGTGGGCGTCGGTGCGGCGAAGAACGCGAGTGAGGATCGAGTCGGCCAGCTTCTTGGAAAGGATGGTACGCTTTTTGGTTTCTTTGGAATCGTAGAAAAAGATTTCCATACCAGAAGCTGTTGGAACGCGGGAGGCATTAAAATGGATGCTTATAAAGGCTTGTGCATCTGCCTGCTTGGCAATTTCTACCCGGCGAAATAGAGGAATAAAGGCATCGGAGCTTCTTGTCATAATGACATGATAGCCCAGCTGATCGAGATACTTTTTTACAAGACGAGCTGTCTGTAAACAAACCCTCTTTTCCTCGCAAAAGGGATTTTTTGCCTTAGTTCCCTGGTCATTTCCCCCATGCCCTGCATCAATTACAACCGTAATCCCGGTGCCGGAATTAATAGCCGTTGCCAAGGAAAAGGCTTGGCACGTAATCAGAAGAAAAAAGAAGATCGTTCTCATGGTTACTCAATTAGGATTGCAGAAGCGCTTTTCGTTTTCAATGCTTCTTTTGCAACTTGCGAATCATCAAATGGAACACTTTGATTTTTAAAAATTTGCGTTTTTTGATGCCCTTTTCCTGCGATCAAGATGATATCTTGAGGCTTGGCAAGATCAAAACTTTTTGCAATGGCTTTTTCTCGATCGAGCTCAACCAGGACTTTTTTTCGATCTTGAAATCCTTGCAAAATCTGGCGGCAGATCTCTTCTGGATCTTCGTCTCGTGGATTATCTGCTGTAACAATAGCAAGATCGGCCCATTTTTCTGCAGCCTTTGCCATCTCGACTCTTCTTGCAGGATCTCGATTCCCCCCGCTGCCAAAAACAACTATGAGCCTTTTAGGCGCAATTTCTTTCAAGGTAGAAAGGACATTCTCCAGAGCAATTCCTGAATGGGCAAAATCGACAAAGATGGAAAAGCCAAAAGGATTTTTTACCTCTTCTAATCTACCGGGAATAGGTGGAATTTTGGAAAAGATTTCGGCCTGTTTTTCCAAAGAAATTCCAAGGTGGAGGCCAACAGAAATAGCTCCCAGAAGATTATAGACATTGAATCTTCCTAAAAGTGGTGTCGAAAAAATTTGAGTTCCGACTTTAAAAGTAGTCCCTTTTGAACTTAAGTTTATGTCGGATGCCATTTTGATTCCAAAGTCAAGTCCCGGCGCAACCTGCATTTTTTCACACCAAGGGCTATCTGCATTGTAGATTCCCACTTTTGCCTTTTCAAAAAGCATTCTTTTGGCTTCCGCATATTCTTCGATCGTTTTGTGGTAATCGAGATGATCGGGAAAAAGATTGGTAAAAAGAGCAAGATCAAAATCAATCTCCTCCACCCTTTTTTGATGAAGTCCATGGGAAGAGACTTCCATAACACAAGCTTTTGCTCCCGATGCCACCATTTCACTCAGCATTTTTTGATTGCGAACAGAATCCTGTGTTGTCAAGGTTGAGGGAATCCTTTTTTCACCAATGATTGCCTCTACAGTTCCGATGAGCCCCGAATCCATCCCAATTTGATTCAAAAGATGGTAAATGAGATAAGAGCTTGTCGTTTTTCATTTGGTTCCTGTAACTCCAACTACAAAGAGCTTTTTGGAAGGCTCACCGTAAAATTTTGCAGCAAGTTTTGCTTCCATTTTCCCGGGATTCTCAGAGATGACTTGGGGTATTTGAAGAAAAGGGTTATAAAGCTTTGTCACAATTGCTGCTGCGCCATGCAAAATGGCCTCATCAATAAAATCTTGCCCCTTGGCAATAAAAAGATTACCGGGAGAAATAGTTCTGGAATCATTGCTGATGCCGGTAATTTCAACATCTTTCCCTTTAACCATTACATCTTGCACCAGTTGTTTAAGCTTCATTGGACTCCATTGTCGCACCCAAAACGTAAAAAATAAACCACCGAGCACACCGAGAGCACAGAGATTTTTTGCGGAGCAAAAAATAAGATTTTATTTCTTTCTCGGTGTTCTCGGTGTGCTCGGTGGTTAAATAATCCCTCTAATTCCATTTTTCATACAATGCCCTAAGCTCTGCTACTTCTTTTGTAAAGTCTGCTTTTGCAGTATCTCGTCTTGGATCGCCAATTGCATAGCCATAAGGATCATCGGGCTGGACACCGAGATACATGAGCGCCTGGCTTGCAATCTCTCGGAAAATGGGAGCTGCAGAGACTCCCCCCATTTGATGTTTTCCCACTCCGGGGATGAACTTTTTTTCCGGATCATCTAGGGAAATGAGCAAAACAAACCGGGGATTTTCCGCCGGCGCAAATCCAAGAAACGATGAGATATTATGATCTTTTGCATAGGTTCCATCAATGACTTTTTCCGCAGTGCCCGATTTTCCCGCTTCCGTGTATCCGGAAACATCGGCTCTTTTTGATGTCCCTCCCTCTTTCGTGGCAAATTTCATGCTATGGACAATCCGTTTGCAAATTGAGGGACTTAAAACCTGTTTGGAAGTTAACGAGGTTTTATCGAGCAAAATGGTTTTTGTCCCATCGCTATTTGTTTTCACGATCTTTCGCACCAGATGGGGCTCAACGGCTTTTCCTCCATTGGCCAAAATCGCATAGGCCTTTGTGATCTGCAAGGCATTGATCAAAATATTGTGGCCAATTGCCAAAGAATAGGGAGTCGGGACGGACCATTCCAGCTTGCCATTGGGATGGAGCTTTCCCGGCGTGGGGAGAAGACCCGGGCTTTCTGCCGGAAGCTCGACATGAGTTTTCATCCCAAAGCCAAAAACTTCTTGCAGCGTCTTGCGATACCAGGCATCTCCCATTGTTTGAATGAGACGATGGATGAGCTTTCCCATATAAATATTAGAAGATTTTTGAATTGCCAAATCCATATTGAGATAGCGGTGGACTCTTCCATCTTTCAAAGGATTACTTCTCCCCGGAAACCACCCATTTGCAGTCTCAATCCATTCATCTGCAGAGAAAATAGGGCGCATCCTAAGATTTGCCAGCTCTTCATTCGCTTTTAAGCAAACGGCAAGGGTAATGGGCTTAAAAATTGATCCTGGCTCATAACAATCGGCAATAGCCCGGACTCTTGCTGCATCTTGAAGTTCGGGATGATTAAAATATTCTCGATAGCGAGAGGGGTTAAAAGATGGGGTTTGAGCAATGGCTAAAATCTCTCCCGTATTGGGGTCCATCATGACTGCCCATCCCCCCTTTGCATTAGCCGTCTTGACTCCCTTTTTTAGCTCCGTTTCCACAATTGCTTGCAGGTAATGGTTCACCGTTAAATAGATGTCGGCCCCATTCACAGAAGGCTCAAGAATTTTTCCTGAATCTATAGGGTGCAAAGGCGATCTGATGATCTCAGTTTTTCCCGGTTTTCCCTGCAAATAGGAGTTGTAGACAAGCTCCAAGCCCCCTGTCGGTATCCCTTGCCCTGTTTTTGGATCTTTTTCTTCTTGCAACGTATGGAGCACTGCGCCGAGCATGCTTCCAAAAGGGTAGGAGCGTTTAAATTCTTTGGTGAAAAAAAGGGCGTTGCCGGCTATTTTTTGCGTTTTTGCAAACTGTTTCCACCAAGCCTCGATTCTTTTTCTTTGGGAACGATCGAGCCATTTGACAATTTTTCGGCTGCGACTTTTCTTTTCAAATTCGGGCCATGTTTTTTTCCTCATTGCAAAATCAAATTGCAGAAGGTTGTAGAGCTCTTCTGCCATTTTTGCTTTGAGATGTTTTGGAATCGAATCCGGATCGATATAAAGATGGAATTTAGGAATATCGATCACAAAAGGCTGCTGATCTTCCGGATGCCCTTTTTTTACAGTGGTATTGGAATAGAATGAGCCCCTTTTAAAGGGGAGCGTCACAACATATTGATGCTGGGCATGGGCAATCTTCGACCATTTTTCATGTTCGAGAATTTGAATTTTATAAAATGCCGCGATCAATATTAAAAAAAGGATAAAAAGAGATGAGGACATGACTATTAGGCGCTTGATGGGAAAATTATTCATTGGCGGCAATCGGCTCTGGAACGGTCAAAACCTCATGAAGAAGCGGATGTTTTAAATGTCGAAATTCAGGCCTTGCTCCAAGCTCGATGAGATTGGCGGGGCTTTGAAATTCATCGATTTCAAAACCAAGACGGCTATTTTCTTCTCGAAGAAGCCGCACTTCCCGCTCAATTTCAGGCATTTTGATTTTAAGCTGCGTCAAACCATTTTGCGCATCCAAATAGGAATAAAGACAAAATCCAAAAAGAGTTAAACAGAACCCAAGTCTGAGTAGTATGCTCATGATTCGCCTGCCTTGGAGGCAGCGCGAAGCTTGGCGCTGCGAGACCGTGGATTTTTTTGGATCTCAGACTTGGTTGGAACAATCGGTTTTTTTGTGAGAATCTTTAGCTCACTTTTTGCATTCCGAAATGTATTTTTCACAATTCGATCCTCTAAACTATGGAAAGCTATTGCCGCAATTCTTCCCCCATTTCGGGATTTTTTAATTGCAGCATCAAGCCCCTTTTGCAATTGCCCCAATTCATCATTTACTACGATTCTAAGTGCTTGAAACACCCTCGTTGCCGGATGGATCTTCCCCCAGATCGTCACCGGTTTTACCACTGCTACAAGCTCAAGCGTTGTTCGGATCTTTTTTTTTCTTCTCGCCTCTACAATGGCCCGGGCAACTTGTCTTGAGCGCCTCTCCTCTCCGTATTCAAAAAAAATCCGCGCCAATTCTCTTTCCGGCATTTGATTTACGATCTTTTCAGCCGTTAAATCATTCTCCGGATCCATCCGCATGTCGAGCGGCGCATCTTTTAAAAAACTAAATCCCCTCTCCTGAGTATCTATCTGCATCGAAGAGACGCCGACATCGATCAAAAAACCATCGATCTCTTTTTTGCCGAGATACTCTTTCAAATTGGCAAACGGTCCGCGGATAAATTCCACTTTTTTCCCCCAAGGGGCTAAAGTTTCTTTTGCCAACTGCAAGGCGGTAGGATCTTGGTCGCATGCAAAATAGGTTTCGATTTCGGGATGTGCATCTAAAATCGCCCGAGCATGCCCTCCTGCTCCAACCGTCCCTTCAAAAAAAACCTGCAACTCTACAGGTTCAAAAACTTTTAAAACTTCCTCGAGAAGTACGGGCTCATGTGCCACTGATGTATGCGGGGTTCATAACTGTTTGAACTGCTTCCGTAACCCCCGGCTCAGGCGCGCTCTCCTCATGCAGCAAAGCAAATGCCTCTTCGGTCATTTTCTCCAAATTCATTTCCTCGGAATTGCCTTCGATCAGCGCTCTTAAATTGCGATCGTAAACCTCTTTAGGCCAAAGCTCGATCTTGTCCATCACTCCAGCAACAACGATTTCTTTTTCAATGCCTACTGCGGTTTTTAGATTCTGAGGCAGGCTAACTCTGCCAATTTTGTCATGCTCTGTTTGGTGCATTGTGGAAAAAAACAGGGTGAAAAACTTTTGAAACCTTGCGACATGCTGATTTTGACGAAATTTATCGACAATTTTTTGGATCAAACTCTTTCTATAGATCGTCAAACAGCCGCCAAGGCCAAGTCCTATGACAAACTCACACTTCCCATCTTCTACAAGACCGTAGCGCATTTCTTGAGGAAGGACAAACCGCCCCTTCTCATCGAGCTTTGCTACATGTGAGCCACTAAAGAAGAACTCGCTCATTTGCTTTTCCACGTTTTCCCACATCTTATCCAGAATTTCCAAAATCCGACAATCCCTTTCTAATAACTTTTGTTCAAAACTAGCCGGATCCTTTTGAGGGCAAAGAAGATAAAATGTTTAACACCAATTGTGGGAAATTGTGGGAAATTTGTTCAAAACTAGCGAAATTCTAGTTGATTTGTGAATTTAGACATTTGGACATCAGAAGCTTATGGATTTATCGACAATTTGTTCATAAAAATCGGTCTCGGGTGGTGGGATATTCGTAAAAATGTAAAATGGTGGAAGGGAGAGTGAAAATATGGCTGAAAAACCACTCACAATCGACAATTATGGAAGAGATGCATCGATTCGGTATGCAAGAGACCAAGAGATCTATGATGCAAACTTCACCACAGAATCAAGACTGATTCCACAAAAAACGGAAGTATCTGTTACAAAACCCTACGTTCCTTCCGAATTTGATCAACTCTATTCCGTAAAAAAGACAACTTCCTGGGCCCTTTTTTCCCCTCCTCCTCATTTTTACGAACATGATAAAAGCCTTTTTTCCTACCAATTGATCCCATCTCTTGGCGACTATGAAAAAAGAGAATCCGATTCTGACAAATTGGAAAAAATTGAAGGGGAAGGAAAGGGAGCCATTACGGATATGTTTGAAGTCCTGAATCAAATGAATAAAATTCTCGAAGCGATCAATGGCAAGCGCAACCAATATCAAAGGGGATAGAAGTGAATTGGCTTGAGATATTGGGTTGGGAAGAAGAGCAATTGGATGATCTTCGAGTCGTTGGCTATTCCTACATCAAACAGGGAATTTACGATGTCGCGCTCACATTTTTTGATGCCATTGAAACAATTACTCCTCCGACGAATTATGATCTGCAAACGCTTGGAGCTCTTCATTTGCAAATGGGACATGGACCAGAGGCTCTCGATTATCTCGATCGTGCGTTGAAAACCGATCCGGTCCATCCACAAACGCAGCTAAACCGCGCCAAAGCGCTACTCATGCTTGGACTCAAAAGACAGGGTTTGATTGCAGCGATGGAATTGGAACATGCGAGCGATCCGGAAATTGCAGCTGCCGCTTCTGCTTTGATTTTATCTTATCAATAATTTAAATTGCCTACATGACCATCGATTGCCCTCCAAACTCTTGGCTTCAATTTTTAGAATTCATTGAATCTCGCTGCTCGTCTGCAGAGTTTGAAAATTGGATTGCACCGATCCGTTTGATTGAGGCCTCAATGGAAGAGGTTGTCTTGGAAGTGCCCAACATCTTTGTCCAAGAGTATCTACTCGGTAATTTCAAAGAAGTTCTCTCCGATTTTCTCCCTTTGAAAGGCTCGGGTGAGCCTGCCATTAAGTTTCAAATTGCCTCCGATCTTCCTAAAAAAAAATCGCAAGCTCCGCCTCCGGAAGTGGAAAAACATCCGCAAAATGATCTCAAATTAAATCCCGTCTACAACTTCGACAATTTCATCGAAGGGCCGTCAAATCAATTTGTGAAATCTGCGGCAGTGGGTGTTTCGGCTCGGCCCGGAAAAGCCTACAATCCCCTATTTATTCATGGAGGAGTTGGCCTTGGAAAAAGCCATCTTTTGCACAGCATTGGCCACTATGTTTTAGAACATCATAAAAAACTTAGAATTCAACTCATTACAACAGAAGCTTTTATCAATGATATCGTCGATCATCTGCGGTCCAAATCAATGGATAAACTCAAAAGGTTTTACCGCAATTTAGATGTTTTACTCGTAGACGATATTCAATTTTTGCAAAACCGGCTCAACTTTGAGGAAGAATTTTGCAATACGTTTGAGACGCTTCTCAACCAAAATAAACAAATCATTATTACCTCCGATAAACCGCCGGGGCAATTGATCCTATCTGAGAGGATGGTAGCTAGAATGGAATGGGGACTGGTGGCCCACATGGGGATTCCCGATTTAGAAACACGGGTTGCCATCATCAAACATAAATCGGAGCAAAGAGGGCTCAATATTTCCAGCCAGATTGCCTTTTTTATTGCCGAGCATATCTATAATAATGTCAGGCAGCTTGAAGGGGCAGTTAATCGCCTTTGCGCTCATTCCCGTTTTACCCCAAGCAATCTAAATGAAGAGGTTGTTGAAAAGATCTTAAGCGAAATGTTTCAAAGTACAACGTCGCATAAAAAAATATCTGTGGAAAACATCTTAAAAAGCGTCGCCGCTGTCTTTGAAGTGCGCATTGCTGAGCTTAAAGGGGAATCAAGGCATAAAGAAATTGCCCTCGCTCGCCAAGTCGCCATGTATTTAGCCAAAGAGATGATCGATGATTCTCTCATGAAAATTGCAGCTTCCTTCGGCGGCAAAACTCACTCAACCCTTTTGCATGCATGGAAAAAGATCTCCAATCAGATCGAACTCAATGAAATGCTTCGCAACCAAGTCCAAATGGTAAGAAAAAACATAGAGGTTTAGGAATCGGGCACGGGCACAGGCACGGGCACGGGTTTGTGTATTTAGGAGGTTAAGTATTAAGATATTATTTTAGTTGCGGAAAAGAGGATTGCTTTTTCATAATGGATATTCCTAATTTTGGAGGTAAACATGAAAAAGACAATTACATCTGTAATTTTAACCACAGCTGCATCGCTTTGCTTTGCTGCTGAACCAACAGTCAGAAGCCTTTCTGATCTCTCATTGGAAAGATCCCCGCACAAAATGGAAATGGTATCTGAAAAAGCAGGATTTGCCTATTTCCGCGTTGCTGCAGCAGAATCAGCTCCTACTGATTCTGTTCAGGTCGTTCCGGGTCTTGGACTTGGATATCGAATGATGGTTGGCGACGGAGCAGTAGACCTTTCTGCTAATTATAGCAGCGCAAAAGGTTGGAAAGGAGAGAGCGACAGCTACTCCTGGACACTGCCAAAAGCTACCTATATCCACTATTTGAATGCAGATGCTGATCAAACTGCATATGCTGGAGCAGGTCTTGCTTGGGGCGCTTTGAAAACCAAAGATGCTAGAGAATTTGAAGGGGTCATCCCAAACGCAACTTTGGGAATGGAATTTTTCCGCAAAACCGGTTTCAGAACTTTTGCAGAATTGACTGTTAGCCAGCCTGCAATTGCAAGAACCGTTTCTGCCCAATTCCCAGGCCCAATGGCTGAATTTTCAGTCGGCGCAGGATTCTAAGGGATTTTGCTTAGAGCTGATTCGATCGGTGTTGGGGATTTTCTCTTCACCTGGTCGTAAATGGCTAGCGCCTCGGCAACCATAGCTCCGGGGTGCTGTAAATTGGAGGGTAATACAATCGTATTGCCCTCTTTTGCTAGATGTTTGAATGCCTCAATGTATTTTTCTGCGATCTGTAGCCCTGCAGCTTTATCCCCACCCGTTTCTTGAAGCGCCTTGGCAATCCGCTCAATACCCCCAGCTGTTGCTTGTGCAAGCAGCTCAATTGCTCCCGCCTCCGCTTTTGCCCTGCTGATTCTTTCCACTTGTTCTCCCTCAGCAAGATTGATTTGGGCTTGTCTTTGTCCTTCCGATTCATTGATATGGGATTGCCTTAACCCTTCAGACTCTAAAATTCTTGCCCGTTTTTGCCTCTCTGCGGTCATTTGAAGTTCCATCGCTTTTCTTATGTCTTCCGGCATTTTGATGTCTTTGATTTCATACCGAAGGCATTGAATCCCCCAGGAAATAGCTGCCTGGTTTACTGCCTCCACCATTTTTGCATTGAGAGACTCCCTTTCTTCAAATGTCTTATCCAACGGAATTTTACCGATTTCTGAGCGCATTGTTGTTTGAACAAGCTGGATTAAAGCATGCAGCGGGTGTTTTACCCCATAAGAGGCTGCAACCGGCTCTACGATTTTAACATAAACAATACCGTCCAAAATCACGCTTACATTATCTTGCGTAACGGCCGTTTGCTCCGGAACTTCAATCGCCTCCTCCTTAAGAGAATGGAAATAAGCTACAGTATCTACAAATGGCAGGGTCCAATTAGGCCCCGGCTCGAGCCTCCGGTTGAATTTCCCAAGCCGCTCCATGATCCATACTTCTTGTTCGGGCACGATGTGAGCCCCCAGATAAAGTATGATCGCCAAAATGCTGAAAGAAAAGATCAAAATTCCAATTACAATCATATGCTCCACTCAGTGGTAAAAAAGTTAGAATATAGATCTTTTTCGGAAAGTGGGCAATAAGGCTCTCAAGTGCCTCTGCCGCTTTTTTAAAACTATGCCTTAATCCAAGAAGAAGAAATGTTTTTTCCTCTTCAAAATAAAATCCTGAAAAAGGGCGCTGCAACTTAAGCCCAAATGCCTTAGCAAACTCTTCGGCACCATGCATTGGCACAATGTAATCGGGAATAGGGAAATCAAGCCTTCCCCATTGCACAAGGGCAAAGTTTGCTAGCATTTCAGGATCATCTTGTAAAAAATGCATGAGATCATGGCTCTCATCTCTCTCTTCAAAAACAAACGCGCTAGGAAATCCAAGCACTTTTTTTTCTTTGCACCTTGAACACTCACTGCCATCCAATTCTTCAAAACAATGCCCGCATCTCCCCTCTTTTTCTACTATCCTGCACTCTTCCCAACACCTTAAACAAAAAACTGCCACCCTAGTCGGCTCTTTGCAAAACCTACAAATCGGCGGAAATATTAAATCTAGCCATTCAGTGAAAAA
>CAZXLK010000003.1:20733-45745 GCA_964641775.1 uncultured bacterium
AAATCTTCTTTTCTTTTGCAGGTGGAATTTAGGATTGGCGAGCTGGCCGTCGATGAGGATTTGGAAGGATTCGGTGAGTTTGAAAAGGACATATTGTTTCATGGAAATGAGGATTTGGAGATTGCCACAGAGATCCATGATAGCAGGTGGGTCGGTGGCGAGGAAAAATTCCGATCGGCCGGCTTCGCTATAAGAATTTTGCAAAGCGGTTAGATGGAAAAAGCCATTTTTTAGCTCGTAATGCAAAATGCCGCATGCCGGGATTAAAAGCTCTAGATCCAGCCCTACAATCCTCCCTAAAAGATCTGCGGGGATATCAAATAAAGTGTGTTCTCTTCGATAGGAATTGATGAAAGATAATGCTCCTTTTGCCGTATAGGTTCTACTATCATCTAAAATCCCTCGGAAATCTTCGATTTTCAGCTCCCTTACGACAAGAGGGCCTGCAGGCCCTAAATCCTCTCCCGGCTTTTGTAAAAGACTTGGCCTAAGCTCTGTGATTGTCATATGAGGAATACTGATTGTCCAAGGAGAATCATCCGGTGTTTTTACCAAAAGCTCATCGATTTTAAATACCCCCGCAGAATCGCTGATTTTCAAATCATAAAGGCGTAAACGGGTGGGATCGAATTCCATTTGCGATAAAAAAGTGCGGAATCTAAGCCCAAAAAGATCGATTTGCTTGCCGCTAAAAAGCCCTTTAAATGTGACATCAGGAGATATTGTAAGCTCTCCTTTGATTTCATAACCTTGCCCTATTTTCAAATCTTGTAGAAAAAGAGAGACATCTTGCGGGATGATGTTGCCGGCTCTTTCAAAATCAATCCGTGCAGAGCCGATCAAGTGATTTTCCTGAGTTTGATGAAAGGAAGCATCCAAGCCTGCAAATTGTCCTTCGATTTCATGAATGATCCAATGATCTGTTGGAGAATAACTCCAATCGATCGTAAGAGGACAAATGGAATTTTCAACGCTTTCTGCAAGAACAAGCCGTCCCTTTAGATTGTCATCCATTGCAATGTGGGCCCTTGCATGCACAGGATATTCTTGGATGTCGGAAAAAAAGCTCAAGTCAATCGCAGTCGGATTAAAACAAAAGACAAGATCTTGGATATATTTTTGCCTTCCCTGGATTGGCAAAACTGCCTCTTTTAGCGACATCTGAAAAGAGGTAAAATCAAAGGGACAAACAATATCCGCAGTAAAATAGATATCTTCTTCCAAATCCCATTTTTGTACGATTTGATGATCGGAAAAAATCTTAAAAAAATGGGCAGGGAGATGAAAATTTGCTCCAGTTAAATTCCATTTATTTAGATCGCATTCCAAAAGATCTATTTTACACTCTAAAAAAGGGAGCTGTGAGCCGGATGCTTTTACATCAAGTCCCGTACATAAAATTCCTGCATCAGATCCATAATGCAAGTGTATTGGGGTTGTATTTTGCCAATGGAGATCTGCAGCCTGAATCGATGAGAGAGCAAAATCAAAATCAGCATCCCAATTCTCATGTTTTGCAATGACTCCTTTTCCTAACACTTCGCCTTCGATGCCATGCAAAGGATATTGTATGATTTTTGAAAGAGCCTCAATTGATCCTTTAAACTCAGGCAAATGAAATTCAAAATGAAGTTGAGAGTCGATATTGCCTGCAAAACTTGTCTCAATTCCATCAGAAATTATTTTACCATCTGTAAAAAGAAGCCCATCTTTTTCATTTTTCACAAACGTTTTCAACTTGTATTGATCTAATGTAAGGTGTTCAATTTGCCATCCATTTTGCACTTGAAGAGCTTGCATCTCAAAAGAGATTGGATTTTGCTTCCAAAAAAGGTCTTGGCCTATCAGGCAAAATTTACTAAGCCCTTCTCTTTCAAAAGAAAAATCAAGAAGAGTAGATCCTCTGCAGGGAAATTGATTCCATTCGGCTGCGTCTTTTAAGAAAATTGGGGCGAGCATTGCAATGGAATTCCAGGATATTGGAGTCTTGAATTCAAGCGACTTCAAGCCTAAGTCATCTAAAAAACACGATGCAATTTGAAGAGTCTCTCCCACAAATTGCGTTCTATTAGGATCAAATTGGCAGATCCCTTTTTCATAAAATC
This sequence comes from uncultured bacterium, assembly GCA_964641775.1. Lineage (GTDB taxonomy): Bacteria > Chlamydiota > Chlamydiia > Chlamydiales > SM23-39 > CAIPFQ01. The sequence goes on from CAZXLK010000003.1 coordinate 22,839, forward strand.
CATAAAGCCTAAGTATTTCATAAGTAGGTGTGTCTAAGCGAAGATCAAAAAAGAGTTGCTCCCCTTTCTTTTCTACGAAAGGAATATAAAACTGAAGACCATTATCAAGATTGCCCTTTGCTTGGCAGTACCAATCAAATGCTGCCATATTGCCATGCAGCTGAAATCCATTTCCAATCGACTCAATTTCTCCAACTAGATTCTTGGGGAAAGTGCTTAAGTGTTGCAAAGGCAATATCGATCCTTGAAATTTTTCGATTTTTAGAGAGATTTGGCCATCGGTTCGGAGCGCAGCTGTTCCTTGAAATGCAAGCCCTTCAAAATAGCCCTCAAGAGCGGAAAGAGTGATGCCATCATCCACTTTGCCCGATACTTGAAGCCTGGCATCCTCTTTTCCAATGAATGCAATTTGAAATGCATCGAGAGTCCCAAGCGCCTCCATTTCAATTGCCATCTCATCAATACTCCCCTTGAATTGAGATTGACTCAAACACCCCTTTTGAATGACGCCCGATCCTGTCCAATCTGATAAGGTGATGCAATTTTTTTTGACTTGTAAACCCTCCAATTGAAACATCCCATCTTTTTCCGATGAAAAAGAGACATTGGCATGGGAGCATGCAGCAAGAGCTGAATAGGCTTTGCATTGAAGATCATTTGCGGAAAAAGCCAAATTCCATCTTTTTCCATAGAGCCAATCTGCATTGATTTCTACAGATCCTTTTTCATATTCAAAACCAGGCAAATGAAAGCCCGCAATCCCAAAAAGCGATTGGAAAAAAGTTGCCGTTTTGGCATCGATTTGATGTGCAGCTAATTTCCAAAGAAAGCCTTCCTCTTGATTTCCCTGAAGCGCTATGAGAGAGTCATCAGAGCGGAAAAAACTCTCCACCCAATAAGGCCTGGATTCATGCAAAAAAGCCTTGCCATTACAGCTAAAGGGAAAGTCTAAATGCCCTCCTTGACCTATTCCATGAAACTCCCATTTCGCCCCCACACCCGATGTAAAGCTGCAATTGCCTTGGCAAGAGGAAAAGCCGCCACAAGAACCGGCTAAATTTGCCTCGCTGAGATTGAGCCGAAATCGAGATGTCTTTAAACAATTTGTAAAAAAATGGCTCCCTATCTCCCCTTCCCAATCTAAAACTCCTACAACATTGCTGAGATAGTCTTTATAGCCCCCCTCTCGAAATTCCAGGTGGGCTGATCCTCTTTTTATTTTGTTATCTTCAAATACCAAATGGACTTTCCCATCTATAAGACCTTGAAGATCGACCCAAGATTTTAAAACCTTAGCGTCAAAAGCATGCATTTTTGCAGAAACTAGAATTTCATTTTCTTCTGCAACTGCCTCCATTTCAAGGCTTGCATCTTGCTTTTTCAAAAACAGTCTTCCCAAATGCCAGGGCCAAGTTTTTTCAAAATGGAAATGAACATTGTGAATTTCAGGAGCATTCAGGCTCCCTTCCTTGATTAGGATCGTCCAATCATCCCCTTTTTGCCGAAAATGAGGGAGCCCTTTCACCTCAACTTTCGGATGATCGATTTCCAGATGCCGTGCGCTCCAAAAAACTTCTGCTTTTTCGGCCTGTAAATTCCATGACGGCTCATTCAGGTGGATATCAGAAAAAATCAGTTTTCCTTCAAACCAATTCAAAGATCCGTAAGAAAAAAACCATCCATTTTGAAAATAGAGATACCCCTTTGTAAAAAGGCCGATGCTAACTAATGCAATCGGTTTTCCAAAGAATGCTCCCGCTAAAAAAATGAGAATGGGAATACATCTTCGAGTGAACATCATAATCTATCTCTCTCGGTATAGCATTATGCACAGATTTGTATTTTAGTTTTTGCGTTTTAAGATTTAATTAATTTTTGATATTCTTCAAGTGAGAGAAGTTTCTCGTAATCTTTCTCATTGGAAAGCTCGATTTCAAAAATCCAGCCCGAGCCTTCGGGATCTCGATTGAGAGCAAGGGGATCTTTGCTTAAGACTTCATTTACATTGGTGATTTTTCCCGATACGGGAGCATAGACATCGGCTGCTGCTTTTGTCGATTCCAAAACGGAAATTTCATCGCCTGCTTGAACTACTGCTCCCACTTTGGGAAGCTCGACAAAAACAATTTCTCCCAATTCATTTTGGGCATGGCTTGTAATTCCTACTCTTCCTAATTTGCCCTTAAGAGTGATCCATTCGTGAGAATCGGTGTAGCGCATTTTAGATTACTCCTTGACCAATTTCAGGGTTCCCCAGGTTGCCGGATGCTGCTCGATGACAAATTCTTCCGATGAGACGGCAAAATGTTGGGGTGATCCCCCTGTCCGATTGATCCGGTAGGTAAAGCCTATACGGGGAAAGCTAAGGGGATCAAAGCCGTGCAAACAAGAAGATGGGATTTCAATAGAAATTGCATAGGAGTCTCTATCCATTTGGGCGCTCGCTTGCAAATCTTCCGGGTGGCAAAGGCGATGGATATCTTCTCCCCGAAATCGGGTCACTTCCCTGCCATAGAAATTTTGTACAAGGACAGGAAAAAGAACAAAATGATGGCAAAACCGAGAAACGACTCCTTTTGTCTTTAAATCGCGGGTATCAATAAAAAGCTCAATCGAATCGCCATTTCTAAAATCCCCGTCTCCTGCGCTTTGAAAAGGAACATTGCAAGCAACATAAAAAGAGAGTTTATCTACATCCCAGCTCGCATAAACCTCTGCAAAAGGCTCCTCGCCTAAAAGATCTGCTGTCTCAGGCAAAATAAAAGCCTTATTTGGCTTTAATGCGTGCTTGCTATAGAGACAATTGGAACTGATTCCAAAAAATTGAGCAGGCGTAAGTGCCGGAAGATCTTCAAAAAAACTCATTTTTGCTCCTCAGGAAAAGCAATCGAATTATTTTTCATGAGTTGATCGAGCAGTTTTTCTGCGAGATACTTTTGGGCATCTGCTGCGATCAGCTCCTTGCCAAATGCAATGTTTTCCAAAATAGGACTATCGGATGGCTTTCGATCAATCAGATAATAAAAGGAAATTTCTCCATTGGGAGCAGCCCAAATCGGCGACCATTCATTTGGCATCATTACAAAAGGTTTATCTTTCATCCATTCCTCCTGAGTCGTCCGCTCCACGGCAAATTCACGGCGCTCAAACTTAAATTGATCCTCAAATGTTCTCTTCTCCTTGAAAGTCCATTTTGAATCCAATGGATCTTTTTCAAGATCTTCTTTTGCCTTGATGGCTGCAGAATAAAGGCGATATTGGGCATACTCTTCCGCCTGAAAACTCTCTTGCTTTGCAATAGCATCGAAAAGGCCTTGAAAGACCTCTTTAGCTACTTCTTCTTTCACCTCGGAAAAAAGCTTCCAGCCCCCATTTTCGTTTTTGTATTTTTTTGGGGATTTTGCCCTAATTTTTGGAAAAGCAGCAGATAAAATCCTATCTGCAATCAAAGCCGGTAAATTTTGCTCTTTTGCCTCTTTGAAGGTCAAGATATGGGCGCCCTTTACTTCTTCAATTGCATCGATGGAGTAAAGCACTTGGTCACAGTCTGAATAATGAAGAAGTTCTTTTTTTGCAGCTTCCACTCCCTGCAGAGCTTCATTGAAAAGAGCATCGAATCGCCATGGCTTTTGAATGCCTGCAAGAGTGGTCCCCCCTTTTGAAAGGGAGATTGTAACAATTTTTTCCTCTTTTTCATTCAGCTTGTCATCAATCCATTCCGGATGCGCATGCAAAAGCTGTCCTCTAGCAAATGCATCAATTTTGGCCCTAAGATCCGGCTGCAGTTTTCCAATAGCATCAAACCTCTCTTCTTTGCTGCATCCTTGGGAGGCTAATGCTGTAAAGGTTTTTTTCAGAAGGTCCCAATTTTTTTCTTCACACTCCCACTCCCAAACTTGCTTCACAGTAGCAATGAGTGCCGTTTCTTGAAGATCGATCTCTTTTACTTTTGCTTGAAATGCTCTTTGGACAAGTTCAGGATAGTTTTTCTCTACAACATCTATTGGCAAAAAGGAAGTAGGTAGATCCAATGGATGTTCTTTGGGAAGACATACAGCGCCGATATATGTTTCAAACTCAATCAAATCATCCATCGTCTGGAATTGAAGCTCTTTGGGAAATTGATATTGCCCAATGGTTGCAGTTTCATGGACGTAAGATGAAAAATCTCTAAACGGAAGGCGATCTACAAATGCAGCTTCCCCCATTCCTTGAAAATATCTTCTAAATAATAAGACATTTCGCCAAACCTCAGCCGCCCTTTTCTCATCGAATCCTAAACTTTTCAGATGCTCCAAATAAGTAGGAACCTGGATTTTTTGTTCTTGAAATCTTTCAACAGACAATTGAAATTGAAGCGCCAAATCCGCTTTTGCCTCTTCCAAAGAAACATGAAATCCCTTTTTCTCCGCAGCTTTTGCAGCGTTGAGAATAAATTGAGCGCTCAATGTTAAAAATTTAGGACCAAACCAATCAGATGCGGAATGAAATCCAAAAAGAGATAAATCGCCGCGCTGCAAAAAGGGATCCATCTGCATACCTAATCGTTGATGGTGGAAGAATAAAATTCTTCTCAACGTTTCCGGCGTTAAATATCCTTGATGGCCATAAAGACGGCCCAAACGGGAAAATGCCTTAGGACTTGCTTCTATCTCTTCTTGAATGAGTCCAAATTCGCTTTTCATCGCGGGGATAAATTGATCCCAAACCGCTTCTGCAGTTAAAAATGGAACTGCCGGATGCTCATAGGGCTTAAACCGTTTTGCCTTTTCAAGCCGCACCCTAACATCTTCTTTGATCTCATTGAAATAACTCGCTGCCAATACATCTGCCATCCCAGTTCTAATCAGATCATATCGAATCACTCCGTCATTGCATAAATTTGGAGTGACTCCGTATTGGAAAGCATCTTCTCGATCCGAGCTGATGAAATGACTTAAAGCCTGCACCTCTGAGAGCATCAAAGGAGATCCATCTATAGCCAAGGCCACAGTCCGGTCCTCTTTTTTTCCATAGTTGGAAAACGTCGAAAATGTCCCAAAAAAAGAAAACGAAATGATGATCACAACCGTGATCACAATGAAAAAAAGGCGTTGGTATTTGCGAAAGAACTGAAGCATCTTGTCCCCTCAAGAAAAGATCACAATTCTATCACCTTTCCTTTTTTCACGCTAATAGAAAAGAAAAGTGATTAACCACCGAGCTCACCGAGGACACCGAGGGAAAGAAAAGAGAAAGAATTTTTCTTTTTTGCTTTGCAAAAAAAAGAAAACTCCGTGCTCTCGGTGTGCTCGGTGGTTAAATTTTTTAATAGGCTTTGGCGAAGAGGACCCGACAGGAGCTAGGCTCCCCGGTAAAAAGACATTTTCCCCTCTCCTGTTCTTCAGTATGAGGAATGCAGCGAATGGTCACATTATATTTTTCTTTGATCTCTTTTTCTACTTTAGGATCGCCGTTCCAATGGCAAAGAGCAAATCCGCCGGAAATCCCATCCTCTTTTCCTGAGAAGAACTGGATGAAATCCTCCATCTTATCAATTTTGAGAGTGTGCTCATCTCTAAAAGCTACCGCTTTTTGATAAAGATTTTTTTGGATCTCATCTAAGATTTCAGAAGTTCTTTTTGCAAGATCTTTTCGAGAAATTTTTATGGTCTCTTTATGGGGCTTATCGCGCCTAGCAAGGGCAAATTCGCCCGCTTCGATTTCACGAGGACCAATTTCTAAGCGAAGCGGGATCCCTTTTTTGATCCAGCTCCAAGTCTTTTCACCGCCCCTTAAATCCCGCTTATCCACAAGAGCAAGGACGCCATTGTTTTTCAGCTCCATGGCCAGGGTCTCGGCAAACTGAAGAACTGCTTCCTTGGTCTCTTCATTATGAATCACAGGGATGATCACAAGGTGCGCAGGTGCAATTTTCGGAGGCAAAACAAGTCCATCATCATCGCTATGAGTCATGATGAGAGCGCCAATCAATCGAGTCGTCACACCCCAAGAAGTCATCCAGCCAAATTCTCTCTCGCCACTCTCCGTTTGAAACTGGATTCCGCAAGCTTTGGCAAAATTTTGCCCAAGAAAATGAGACGTTCCTCCCTGAATGGCTTTTCGATCTTGCATCATCGCCTCGATTGCATAAGTCGTAACGGCTCCCGGAAACTTTTCACTTTCCGTCTTTTGCCCATGAATGAAGGGAATTGCCAACATTTGATGGGTGAAATCGACATAAATCTGAAGCATCTTTTTAGCTTCTTCTTCTGCCTCTTCTTTTGTGGCATGAACGGTATGTCCTTCTTGCCAAAGAAATTCTGCGGTCCTTAAAAAGAGCCGCGTCCTCATCTCCCAGCGGACTATATTGCACCATTGGTTGATCAAAAGGGGAAGATCCCTATAAGACTCAATCCATTTTGCAAAGGTATGCCCAATAAGCATTTCAGAAGTAGGTCTTACAATGAGAGGCTCTTCCAATTTTCCTGCAGGAACTAATTTGCCGCTTTTATCTTTTTCAAGCCGGTGATGCGTAACAATCGCACATTCTTTTGCAAAACCCTCGACATGCTCTGCTTCTTTTTCCAAATAGCTAAGAGGGATAAATAAAGGAAAATAGGCATTTTGATGCCCGGTCTCTTTAAATTTTGCATCGAGATGTTTTTGAATATTTTCCCAAATCGCATAGCCCCATGGCTTGATGACCATGCATCCTCTGACATCGGAGTGCTCTGCCAAATCGGCGGCCTTTAGCACGCTTTGGTACCATTCAGGATAATTTTCTTCTCTTGTAGGAGTGATTGCATTTTTTTTGGGCTTGGACATGGTAGACATTATAGTGTTTCTCTGAGTTTCTCGGTGAGTTTTTTCTGGATTGCATCCCTTGCTTTTTTTAGCGTGTCTCCATCCCAGCAAAATCCAAGGGGGGCAAAGGTAAAATGGGTCATGGCATCGACAACAGAATTTGAGTGGAGAAGACTCCGCATCAGCTCAAAATGGGGAGCTGCTAAAGAGATGGTTCCTTGATGCAAATATCCTTGACTTTTCTTTCTTTGGGCAGCGCCTGCAATTTTTCGACCTTTATATACCACATCATAGCGGGTAGGCTTTGCCATGCAAAAATTCTCATTTCCGAAAGCCCAATTCTCCTTGATGATTTCCGATTCCGGCACATTAAAAAGCTCTTCTACTGCAGCCATAACCGCCTCATTGACAAAGCGGTAATTTTCTAATGTATTTTCAGAAAATGCCGGGTGGCCGGACGGCATTAAAAAAGAGAAGGCCCAATCCCAAATATGAAAAACAATGCCTCCTCCGGTAGGTCTTTTAGCAAGCTGAATCCCCTTCATTTTCGCTTTTTCCAAATCTATATGATCAGACGGCCTCACAAAATAGCCATAGGTTGCCGATGGCCCCTCCCATTCATAAAGATGGAGGATGGGGCTGGAGTCCGTCCTTAAATTTTGCAGAAGCTCAGCATCTAGATCCATATTGGCTTGAGCGCTAGCTATTCCCGAATCATAAACCCGCAGCATGAAAATTTTCCTTGCTAATCCCAAAAATTTTAGCTTATTAGAGAACTTATAATACATATTGGGACATGAGGGCGTCGAGGGAAATTCTCCATATATGGTAAAATAAAGGACGAGGAAAGCTATGTTCGATAAATTCACAAACCGTGCTAAACAGGTGATCAAGCTTGCCAAGAAAGAGGCTCAAAGGCTCAATCACAACTATTTAGGAACCGAACACGTCCTACTCGGCCTCATGAAGCTAGGCCAAGGGATTGCTGTTAACGTCCTAAGGAACTTGAATCTCGACTATGAGACCATACGCAGCGAAATTGAAAAAATCGTCGGATTCGGTCCCGAAATTCAGGTCTATGGAGACCCGGCGCTTACCGGCAAAGTAAAGAAAGTATTTGAATTTGCCAATGAAGAGGCGGCCAATCTCAACCATAATTATGTAGGGACCGAGCATCTTCTTTTGGCGCTGCTTCGCCAAACCGACGGTGTAGCCGCACAGGTTTTGGAAAACCTCAATGTCAATTTAAAAGAGATACGCAAAGAGGTCCTTAAAGAATTAGAGACCTTTAACTTACAGCTTCCTCCCATGGGAACCCCATCTTCGAATGCAGGTCCCTCCATGGGCGCTCCCAAATCTCAGTCCGAAAGATCGGTGTCCGATAAAATGCCGGCTCTCCGTGCCTATGGCCACGATTTAACAGAGCTTTGCCGCGAAGGAAAAATGGATCCCGTCATTGGGCGTCAAGGGGAAGTGGAGCGGCTCATTTTGATCCTTTGCCGAAGACGTAAAAACAACCCGGTCCTTATTGGAGAAGCGGGCGTTGGTAAAACGGCAATTGTCGAAGGGCTTGCCCATGCGATTGTCCGTGGCGATGTTCCTGACAATTTACGGAAGAAAAAGCTCATTTCGTTGGATTTGACACTCATGATTGCCGGCACCAAATACCGCGGCCAGTTTGAAGAGCGGATCAAGGCGGTGATGGATGAGATCAAGAAAAACGGCAACATTTTACTTTTCATCGATGAGATCCATACAATTGTTGGCGCAGGTGCCGCAGAAGGGGCGATCGATGCTTCCAATATCTTAAAGCCGGCATTATCTCGCGGAGAAATCCAGTGTATTGGTGCAACAACGCTCGATGAATACCGAAAGCACATTGAAAAAGATCCTGCTTTGGAAAGAAGATTCCAAAAGATCATCGTCCAGCCCCCCAGCGTCGAAGAAAGTATTGCAATTTTGACGGGGCTTAAACCCAAATATGAAGAGCATCATAAATGCGTCTTTACCGATGCGGCTGTCAAAGCGGCTGTTTTGATGTCGGACCGCTATCTTTCCGGAAGATTTTTGCCGGATAAAGCCATCGATCTTCTCGATGAAGCGGGAGCAAAAGCAAGAATTGCCATGATGCATCAGCCTTCTTATTTGGTCGAGTTAGAGGCAAAAATTGAAGAGACAAGAATTGCCAAAGAAGAAGCGATCGGCAGCCAAGAATATGAAAAAGCCGCCAAGCTGAGAGACACCGAAAAAACTCTAAGAGAGCAGCTGGAAAAGACAAGAGCTGAATGGGAATCTCATAAAGATGAGCATCAGCCCATTGTCGATGAAGAAGAGATTGCAACTATCGTAGCAAAACATACCGGAGTGCCTGTCACGAGATTGACCGAGGGAGAAACGGCAAAAGTGCTCAAAATGGAAGAGGCGCTCAAAGCCAAACTCATCGGCCAAGACGAGGCGCTCAGTACCGTTTGCAGAGCAATTCGAAGAAGTAGATCGGATATTAAAGATCCAAACCGGCCCATTGGGGCATTCTTATTCTTAGGACCTACCGGCGTTGGAAAAACCCACTTGGCCCGGCTCCTTGCACTTTATATGTTTGGCGGAGAAGATACGCTCATCCAAGTCGACATGTCGGAATACATGGAAAAATTTGCCATTAGCCGCATGACGGGCTCTCCTCCCGGCTACGTTGGCTATGAAGAAGGGGGCCAACTTACGGAGCAAGTAAGACGCCGTCCTTATTGCGTCGTTCTTTTTGATGAAGTAGAAAAAGCACATCCGGATGTAATGAATCTCCTTCTGCAAATCCTTGAAGAAGGACGCCTTACCGACTCAGTGGGACGGAAGATCGATTTTCGCAATACGATCATTATCATGACGTCGAATCTTGGCGCAGACCTCATCCGCAAAACTACAGAGGTCGGATTTGGGGCAAAAGAGAGTCTCATGGACCACAAGGTGATGCAAACCAAGATTGAAAACGAGGTGAAAAAACGGTTCAAACCAGAATTTATAAACCGTTTGGATGGGCTTGTCATTTTCCGCACCCTTTCCAAAGAAGCCCTTCGAGAGGTGGTCGATCTTGAATTTAGCAAGCTCAAGAAACGGCTTGCCAAAAAGCACATCGAAGTCACTCTCGATGACACCGCGCGCGATTTTCTTGTCGAAAAAGGGTACCTTCCCGAAATGGGCGCCCGTCCGCTTCGCCGCGTGATCGAGCAATATCTCGAAGATCCTCTTGCCGAAAAACTTCTCCAAGAGCCCAATCTCGAGAAAAACTACCTCATCACAGTCAAAGAGGACAAAATCCAATTCGTCGACCACACCCCCATCGACGTCACCCCGCCCCCGGAGCCGGAACCAGCAATTAACCCGAGCGGTAAACAGGGATAAAAAATGCTCTTTTTTATATAATGTAGTAAAATGCTTAAATCTAAAATTTTGGATCTTCTTAAATCACATATACCAGACTTAAGACAGTTCCATGTACTTTCTTTAGGAATTTTTGGATCTGTCGCCCGCGGTGAAGACAATGTCGATAGTGATGTGGATATTCTCGTAAAATTTGATGGTCCAACAAAATTTGATTGGTACATGGATTTAAAAGAATATTTAGAAAACTTGACTGATAGAAAAATTGATCTCGTAACAGATGCAGGATTAAAACCTCTTGCAAGATCTTATATTGAAAAGGATCTGATAAGTGTCACGTGACGAACAGCTCTATCTGCAAGACATATTTGATTGTTGTCAAAGAATTTTGAAATATTCCAAAGCTCTTTCTTACAAAGACTTTTGTAACGATCAACGAACAGTAGATGCTATTTTGCATAATCTTTTGGTCATTGGAGAAGCCTCTAAAAATTTATCCAACCAATTCACTGAAAAACATGCGAGCATTCCCTGGAAAAAAATCAAAGGTCTGCGAGATATCATCGCCCACCAATATTTTGGATTAGATTATCCCCTTCTTTGGGATATCGTTCAGACAAAAATTCCGGAACTCAACCTGATCATGAATCAGGCAATGTCATAAATCGGGAAAGACAAAATCTTAAAGCTTTACCAGCTTAATCAATGCTATCAGGGTATGGGAAGACAATGTCTTCGTTAGATAGCTTGTAATTGGGACGGCCATTATCGGAAAGAGAGCCTGCTCGGTGGGAGACGATCTCTTTATTTACCGAGTACATCTTGAGATTTGGAATGAGCCAAAAATCCATATCATAGGGAAGAAAAACCCCGTAAGAGTTGTAATAGTCGAGGATTTTTTTCATGCCAGAGTGGCGAATAACCATGGAATAGGCCCCATAGCGCATGCCCGTCCGAGAAAACTCTGGGCTGACAGAATAAAATTTGGTGAAAAAAGAGGATAAAGGCTCGATGTGAAAATTTGGCCTAAATGCCAAAGCTCTGCATGGAACGGATCTTCCTAAAGTATCTTTTGTATCCGGATCGGTAAATAAGATGTCCCACTCCGGATCAATAAGATCTAATTTCTCAATCAAATCGGGAATTTCATTTGGACTGCTCAGAATTTCTACATCGTCTTCCATCACCCAAATCGTTTGATACTTGGAGTCATAAGCATCTTTGAGCACCGAGAGATGGCTCAATACGATCCCAACTGCCCCCCGGGAAATGCCCAATGAAAAATAAGTCTTCCCCGATTGGATAAATTCATATGTCTGATATTCCCTTTCATTGATTTTTCTGAAAATACTGCCCATGTAAAAATTGGGATTTTCTATGGCAAATTTTTTTACCCCAATCTCTTCTAGAGTAGAAAATGGCAATTTCCATCCATTGACAGCAGAAAATCGATAGGGATGAATCCCAAATAGTTGAAGACCAAATGACGTTAGCTCAAATTTTTCCGGCCTTTCATCTAGATTAATCATATAAATAAAATCGATATTTCTCATTGCATGAGATCCATTTTTATCCTTGCATGATCTAAAAAATGGATCTAGCTGATAAATAGTTGGAGATGAAGGTATTTGATGATTTGGGACATAATTTAATGTTCTTGCAACAGAGTCAAAAATAGGCTGTTTTATAAAAATTGCATCTCCTTGCACATTGTCAAACCAATGGGCAATGGGCTGAAAATGCAGATAGTGCAAAAATTCACAAAGCTCTCTATAGTAGGAACTTCCAATAGTTGTATAGATTACTGCAATCTCTTTCAGATATTTAGAAATAGGGTGAAGGATAGAAGGCTGAGATTGTCCAAAATCGATCCATAGAAAATCACATTGATAATCTTGGACTGATGAAAGTTTTTGTAGAGTAAGCCATTTTCCATCAGGCCATATTTTCTTATATTTTTTGGCGGCGCCTTGAGCCTGATTATAAATGACTCCGGATGGATTAAGGGGAAGAAATAATGCTGCAACAGATAGCTTTTCGGGCAAATAAAAGATCCCCTCAAATTGAACATCCTCTCCAAATAAGAGCAGCGCAAAAACATAAAAAAATTTCATGAAATTTTTGAGCATCCGGTATACACTTCTTTTTCTATGCGAGTTTTTTTTATCTTTTTCTTCCTAACACTTAGAATTTTACAAGCGGGAGGGCATTATGGAAAAGAATTTTTAGAATCTAAAGGGTTGAGCCTTCTCTCTCATTGGGATAAAGATGGTGCCTTTTTTATCAAAACCGCTTATTTATTCAATCAATCGACTTTAGAATATTTAAAAACACATCACATCACTAATGAATATAAAACATACTATGAGCCATTTTTTAGAACATATTATCATTTGAATGATGCGGATGATTCTATAAAAAAGATTCTAAAGCAAGGGCTGGCTTATGAAGGCAATATTGGAAGAATCATCTACGATCTAGTCAGATTGGGGTCTCATGCGATAGATATCGGATCCCATATCGGTGTTCATACCGTAACGATGTCTAAAAAAGTAGGGCCGCACGGAGCTGTATTTTCTTTTGAGCCAAATCGACAATTTTATCTGGAACTCTTAGATACCTTGAACTTAAATCAATGTGAAAATGTGATTCCGATATGCAAAGCTTTAAGCGACCATCAAGGAGAAGCAGTTCTTTCCACTAGTTTTCATCACTGTCCGCAAGTAATTGATCTTGAAGATCCTTTTAGTCTTTGCTTCCATTCAAATGAAGAAATATCAGGAGATTCAGTAGAGGTGATTTCTCTAGATTCTTTAGACATTAATAATGTATCTTTAATTAAAATCGACGTAGAAACTTATGAATATTTTGTATTAAAAGGAGCAAAAGATACTATTTTAAAAAATAAACCCGTAATTATTTTCGAATGTTGGACAGGTGAAGAGTATAGCGACCCAAAATTCGAAGGCAACTTCGATCGGGTCATGACATTAATGGAATCGTATGATTATGAAGTCTATCTATTTCACAACTGTGATTTTATCGCATTTCCTAAGGGAAAAGACCCCTATCTCGATCTTTTTAAGAAAAGATACAAAAAATTAGACAGTAACAGTTTTAGAGGAGTTTAAACTCCCTTCCCAATTTTTAATTTTTTCAAGGAGCTGGGCTTTCGTGGGGTGGCGGCGGAGAAAGGCCAGATTATCGGGTTTCGATGAGAGATGGGCAAGCTTGGCAAGAAGGTGCAGGTGGCGCTTATCATCGCATGCAAAGAGGAAGAAAAGGGTGTGGACAGGCTTGCCGTCCAAGGCGCCATATTCTATCGGTTTTTTGGGGAAAACAATGGAGACTACATCGAAAGATTCTTGAAGGAGAAAATCCCTAGTGTGGGGCACGGCAACTCCGTTGGAAAGAGCTGTTGGCATGAGAGTTTCTCGATCCAGAAGGAGTTCTGTGATCACTTCTGCATCCAGATGCAAGTCTTTTGCAATTTTTTTCATACTTGCCCGAATCACCTCTTCTTTGGTCTCTCCGGGAATTTCTGCGTAAACTCCCCCTTTATGAATTGCTCGGTACAGGCCGAATTGATGGGTTCCAAGGCGCCCACTCTCTTCTTCTTGCACAAATGGGAAAAATTCTTCCCCTTCTTGCTTGCAGCTGAGAACCCAATTTTCAATTTCGCTGCGGCTGAAACGATATTGTTGGTTCAGTCTGTAGTAGGGGATTTTGCTACCCGAAATCCATCTTCGGACTGTTTCTTCCGAAACATCCAAAAGCTGAGCAACATCTCGTAATCTTAAATCCATTCATTCCCCCCAAAGGAATATGAAATAACAAAATAAGAATTTAATTAAAAGGCAGAAAATAAGCGAAGAACTTGTTCGGGGGAAGCAGCTGCAATGATGGACTTCCGAAGATCTACATTTTTAATCAAGGAAGTGAGCTGAGATAAGATTTGGAGATACTCCGATTGCCGATCATCAGGCCCTCCAATCATAAAAATGATTCGGACAGGCGCAGTGTCAAGAGCATTCCAATCAAGCCCCTCTTTCTTTTGGATTCCAAGCGCCAAAAAGAAGTCATTGAAATTTTTCAATTTTGCATGGGGAACGGCAACTCCCATTCCGATTCCGGTAGATACTAAGTTTTCTCGATGGAAAATGGCGTTCCTAAAGCTCTCTTTGTCGGAGAGTTTGCCCGCTTTATCCAAAGCATCGATGAGCGAATCGATTGCCTCATCGCGCGAATTTGCTTCGAGAAAGCAAATTTGACTCGCCTCTAAAGAGGCAAAAATCTTTACATCTCTTTTTTTTCGAAGAGGTCGAAAGAGATCAAAAGGGCTAGTGCGTGCCAGTGTGGCCAAATTTCCCCTCCCCTCTTAGCGTCTCTGTAATAAATCCACTCAAATGAAATTCTGCCTGGGCAACCGGCGCTAATATGAGCTGCGCAATCCTCATTTTCGGAGTAACGACAAAAGGCTCTTTGCCATGATTGATCAAAATCACGCAAATTTCTCCCCGATAATCCGAATCAATGGTTCCGGGGGTGTTCAAAACGGTTACTTGGTTTTTTGCCGCATAGCCGCTTCTTGGCCGAACCTGGATTTCAAATCCATGAGGAAGATCTGCCTTAATTCCCGTTGGAATAATCGCAGATGTCCCGGGAAGAATTGTTACGGGCTCAAGAATTGCAGCGCGAACGTCTGCGCCGGACGAGCTCAAAGTCGCATAGCTCGGCAGGAGCTCAGGATCGTCAGTTTGTATGGGAACGGGAATTTTCTGTTGCATAATGGATTTCCAAAAGCTCTTTTAAACGGTGAGACATTTTTTTGGCAAGCAGGCTTGAATGTTTTAAATCAAAAGCCCTCTCATTTGCCGTGAGAAAATCTAAGAAAAAGGCAAGTTTTTGCCTTAGTTCCGATCGTTTTACAATGCAATCAATCATCCCATTTTCCAGCAAAAATTCCGATTTTTGCGCTTTTGGCGGAAGCTTATGCCGAATCGTTTGCTCAACGACACGGGGCCCCGCAAAGGCAATCAGGGCATCGGGCTCTGCAAGGATGATATCTCCAAGCGTTGCAAAAGATGCCGTCACGCCGCCGGTTGTTGGATTGGTTAAAATCGAAATATAGGGAATGCCCGCCTCATGCAGCCTGGAAAGGGCAGCTGATGTCTTTGCCATCTGCATTAAAGAGAGAATTGATTCTTGCATTCGAGCGCCCCCCGATGCGGAGACGATGACTAAAGGAATTTTTTTAGATAGGGCCAGCTCAATCAAAAGGGTAAGCCGCTCCCCTACTACGGAACCCATCGATCCGCCCATAAAGGCAAAGTCAAGGACAGCAAGGGCAAAGGGGTGCTCTTCCAAACGGCAAGTTCCCGTTGAGATCGCATCGAGGCGCCCCGTTTTTTTCTGGGCAATCGCAATACGGGATTTATAGCTTTCCGTATCGACAAACTCCAGAGAGTCGACAGGCCCAATATTGGAAAAATGCTCAGTAAAGGTGCCGGAATCGGTTAAAAGATCGATCCTTTGCTTGAGGGTCAATCGGTAGTGATAATTACATTTGGGACATGCATTGAGGTTTTGCTGCAGCTCATTGCCATGGATCAGCTCTGAGCAGCCGCTGCACTTAACCCATCCGCTAAATCCATCTTTTTTTGAAGTCTGGACTTTGATTTTAGGCTTTTTTTTAGAAAAGAGGCCCATAGTACAGCTACTATATCATGAGAACCCCGCTCCAGGCAAGCCTAGAAAAAAAGCTAGGTAAGGAAATTTTTTACTTCTTTGATGACAGCTTTCCAGTCATGCCATCTAAAAATAATCCTACCTATCCTGTAAATTTTTTAGTTGCGATATGTTATGCAACTGTCTCAGATTATATTAAAAGACCTTCCTTAATTAAATAAGACGATCGCTTTACAAACAAAAAGTCTATTTCACTAAGTTCTCCGGTTGGCAGATAATGAAGCTCTAAAATATCCAATATTCTATAACCTAAATCATTCATAAAAGAAATTAACTCATCCATTAACGGCGCTTTAATATTATATTCCAGCACTTTCGTTTCTATAATTATTGCCTCCGCAAAACAAACAAGCGATCGACTTCCTGAAAGAATAAGCTTTTCAGCTCCTTGTACATCTATTTTAATTAAATCAGGGCAAGGAATTTGGTTTTTTTCCACTAGAAAACTAAGCGTTGTCATCCTCAATGTTTTCATAGACATAGCCGTTCCCTGATAATAAGAGGTGTTTTCTCTAAAAATGCTATCACCTGTTCCATTAATTGAATAGAAAGTCACGTCTTTTTCCTGATCTCCTAGTAAATGAATGAAATAAGGAAACGGCTGTTTTTGAAGATAAGGAATATGATGTTCATTCGCTTCAAAAAGATAAAAGGAGGCTAGAGGAAACACTTGTTTGATCCCATCACTCCATGTCCCTTTGTGAGCTCCAATATCGTAAATCACTTTTGGCGAAAAACCCTTTGCGCGTAAAAAAGACAATCTTTGTTGATGAGAATTCATTTTAAATCCTTTAATTAATTATTTTCTTCCTTCGGCAGTTACTTACGATGGGCCCTCTCGAGCTCAACAGTCTCATATTATAAAAATAACAATTTTTTAAAATCAATTGGAACAAATCAGAATATAATTAATTAACCTTGCCAGTACGAACGGTATGCTTGTATTTAATGTGGATATAAGAAATAGAGAAAAAAAATAGGGGTAGAAAATGGATTCTATTAATCCGGACAGAAAAGTTTTTCAAGATTTGTACCAACAAGAACAGCTCGGAGAAGAGGGTTTTTTAGCTTATTACAAAGGAGATCAAAAAACGGGCGAGAAGAAAATGAAAGAAGCAATGCTTGCTTCGCATAGAGACCTTCTGACCATTAAAGACAATACTCTTCGAGATGAGACAAAAAAACTTTTCGATTTATTGAATGAAACAATTAAGCGGTATATAAGCAACCCCAATGAATACAATTTAAGGTTATTGAAACATAACCTGGATGCTTATAAAGGCCATGTAGATACCCACCAACGCTAAAAGCCGTGCCCGTGCCCGTGCCCGTGCCCGTGCCTGTGCCTGTGCCCGTGCCCGATACCGATACCGTTACCGTGCCCGAAACTTTTCCCTACCCGGTAGCTTTGGCAAAGCGCTCTTCGATGTTTTTCCAATTGAGGACTTGCCAAATGGCTTTCACGTAATCGGCTCGTACGTTGAAATACTGCAAATAGTAAGCGTGTTCCCAGACATCAATTCCAAAAAGGGGGACAAGGCCGCGGGTGCTGAGAGGATCTTGATTGGCACAGGTTGCAATTTCGAGCTGTTTTTGCATTTTGTTGTATCCGAGCCAGCCCCAACCTGAGCCTTGGATGGCCGTGGTTTCCGCATTCATTTTTTCTTGAAAAGTATCAAAAGAGCCAAAATCGCGTTTGATCGTCTCTAAGAGACTGCCTGAAGGCGCTGCTGGACCTCCTTTTGGGGCCAAAATCGTCCAAAAAATGCTGTGGTTGATGTGGCCTCCACCATTGAATTTGATCGCCGATTGCTGCGCGATCATCGATGCCACGTCATTTTTACTTTCCGCTTCATGATACTTTTCCAAAGCTGTGTTTAGATTGGTCACATAGCCTTTGTGGTGCTTGGTATAGTGAAGCTCCATGATCTTTGCGGAGATCACAGGCTCCAAAGCATTGAAATCATAAGGCAGGTCGGGAAGTTGATAATTCGGTTTTTCTTTGCCCATTTTACATCTCCAATGTAAGCACTCTTTTTGTAATTGGTCCTATAGCCGTTAGGGTGATGGATTTGGGAATCTTAGCAAAAATGCATTTAAAAGCATAGACCGTACTAGGACTTGTAAAAACAATTTCATGAAAGTAAGTCAGATCCGGGATAGGTTCGGGTTTTTGATAGATCGTATCGTAAAGAGCAAAGCTAAAATGGGGGAAATTTTTTAGATATTGGGAAAGGTTTGGCCTAGCAAGTTTTGAGTGGGGATAAAGAAGAAAAGCTTTTTGTAAATCAAGGGTGTTGAGTTTTTCGATCACTCCTTCTTGAGTAGGATTTTTTGCAAGCAAACACTCCGCTCCCCGTTTTTTTGCAAGCTCTGCAGTTGCCTCGCCAATGACAATGGCTTTTTTTCCTAAAAGAGAGAGCGGCCAATAACGGACAGAGTTTTTACTCGTAAAAATGATATAGGAATAGGGTAATTTTAATGCCTTTTGCAAATCAGAAGATTCGATTTTTTGTGTTCGAATTACGGGGTAATGGAAAACTCCAACCGGAGGGTCAATTCCCAGATACAAAATGGATTTCACGGAAAACCTCTTGCATTTGCAAATCATCCACTCTTGCAACAATAGCAAGCTTTCCTTGCATAGGATGAGTTGGACTATCTAAAATCATCCGATTTAGAGCTCCAAGTTTCAATCGAATGAGAGCAGCTTCTGCAATGACAACTCCATCTACGTCTTTTGTTTTTAGTCTTTCTTCAATTGTCCCTCGTAAATCGATGAAAGTAAGTCCATCGCATAATTTTTTTACCGCCTCTTCTCTCCGAATACTTGAAGTTGCGATTTTCATACCCGGCTCTAATTTTCCCCGCAAAACTAGGCTATCTCGAGGATCAAGTCCTTTGGTGATGGCAATCACTGCAAGACCTTTTGGCATGGGATCGGGCAAATCTTTTGCAGAATGAATGGCAATTCGAATTTCTCCTTTCAAGAGAAGCTCGTCGAGATCGCGGGTAAAAAAATCGGTTTTGTCCAAAGTGCGCAAAGTTCTTGTTTTATCTCGATCACCGGGACTTGATGTCCAAACAGGAAGTAACTTGTGGCCTTTCAATTCTTTTGCCACTTCTTCAAATTGGGCAATAGAGAGGGGGGATGATCTAGCTCCCGTTTTAATTGAATACATGCTGGATTGCTTGATCGACAAGATCTACTCCGATAAGCTCAATTTTTTCATGAGTTGCAGGTGAAATGCCTTTTAGGCTCCGTTTAGGAAGGATGCATTTTTTAAATCCCATGTGGATGGCCTCTTTGAGTCTTGTTTCAATGCGACTTACTCCTCGCACCTCGCCTCCAAGGCCCACTTCGCCAAAGACAACAAGATCAGAAGGCAAAAACCGATTGGCATAGGAAGAGGCAATGGCTAAAATAATTCCTAAATCAATAGCGGGCTCTGCAATTTTCAGCCCGCCGGCAAGAGCTACAAATACATCGCAATGATGGAGCTGATAACCAATCCGTTTTTCTAAAACGGCAAGAAGAAGGGCTAAGCGGTTTTGATCAAGCCCTGTCGATCTTCGAGATGGCGTCGAAAAAGAAGTGGAAGTGACAAGAGCTTGGATCTCCATCAAAAAAGCCCTTGCTCCCTCAAGGCCCGGGACAATTGCAGACCCGGCGATCTCTCTCATTCTTCCCTCTAAAAAAGCCAAGGAGGGATTGGGGACTTCCGTAAGGCCTGTTTCTTTCATTTGGAAAATGGCTATTTCATCTGTTGGCCCAAAGCGGTTTTTGATGGAGCGAAGTAGCCGATAGCCTAGCTGTTTATCCCCTTCAAAATCTAAAACCGTATCGACAAGATGCTCTAAAACTCTAGGGCCTGCAATTTCGCCCGTTTTTGTCACATGGCCGATCAAAAATATGGTAATTCCCTCACCTTTTGCAAGGTGCATGAATTCGTTTGCAATTTCTCTCACCTGGACAACCGATCCGGGGGCAGATGGAATTTCTGATTTATAGACAATTTGGATAGAATCGACAATGGCAACATCGGGTTTGAGATGATCGATTTGAAGCCGAATCGCACTAAAAAGGGTTTCACTTAAAAGATAGACATTGGGATGGTCGATTCCAAGCCTTTTTGCTCGAAGAGAGGTTTGCTCTGCCGATTCTTCTCCGCATACATAAAGCACCGTAAGATTTTGCAAGGCCAGGGCATTTGCAATTTGCAAAAGAAGGGTCGATTTTCCAACACCGGGCTCCCCTCCCACTAAAATGAGAGAGCCATCGACGATCCCCCCTCCAAAAAGCCGGTCGAGCTCCCCCATTTTTGTCATAAGCCTATGTCTATCGTCTAAAGGGACATCCCGAATTCGGATCGGTTTTGCATTTTTGGAAACAAATCGGGGTTGTTTCTCTACAACCTCTACTTCTTCGACAAAGGTATTCCACTTTTGGCAAGTAGGGCAGCTGCCAGTCCATTTTGTTTGATTATGCCCGCACTCTTTACAGGTCCATAAAATTTTTGTTTTCATTATAAATCCAGCTTCGTTAAGGCCGCGAATGCCGCCCTTTGTTCTGCCTCTTTTTTCGATGCCCCCATCCCGACCCCAAGCTCCTCTTCATTTACAATAGCTAAAACATGAAAGACTTTAGCATGATCAGGGCCGGTTTCTTCAACCACTTTGTATTGGGGAGCTTTTTGAAATTTTTTTTGAGCATAATCTTGAAGCTCCGCCTTGTAATTGCGAGGAGGAGAGCCGATCACTTTTTCAAATTCTTCTTCAAAGTGGCATAGAAGAAAGGATTTGACAATTTGTACGCCCCCATCAAGATAAATCGCCGCAATGAGCGCCTCAAAAACATCCGATTGGATCGATGCTTTTGCGCTCCCCTCGCCGATCCTCTCCCCTTTTCCTAATAAAATCGCATCGGTGACTTTGAGTTTTTGGAGATAGGATGCACAAGAGCTTGCATCAACAAGTTTTGATCTGAGCTGAGACAACTGCCCTTCGGGAAAATTGGGGAGGCGGTGATAGAGATAATCTGCAATGCAAAGCCCTAGAACAGAATCGCCCAGAAATTCCAGCCGTTCATTATGCTGCAGGCAAGTGCCTCTCATTTCATTCAAAAAGGAGCGGTGGATAAAGGCCTGTAGCAAGAGGTCTTTATTTTCAAATGCATAGCCTAATTTTTCTTCGACTAAAGAAAGATTTAACTTAAAGGACTCCAAGAGATTCATCCTCTTATTTTGCTATCTCCAAAACTCTCTTTTCAAGTAATATTATTCGCTATGGCCAAACTCAACCACCATTTTTCCAAACTGAAAGGAAGTTACCTTTTCCCCGAGATTGAAAAAAGAATTAACGAATTTCGAGAGAATTGTCCTGAGACTCCTCTTTTGGATCTAGGAATTGGAGACATCACCCAGCCTATTCCCCCTTCTGCTATATCGGCCTTGGCTTCAAGCGCATTAGAAATGGGCGAGCCGAAAACATTTCGCGGATATGGCCCTCCGGAAGGGTATCTTTTTTTAAGAGAAGCCATTGCATCTAAAGAATACGGCTCTTTAAACATAGACCCAAGTGAAATTTTTATTTCCGATGGCGCGCAAAGCGATATCGCAAATTTCCAAGAGCTTTTCGATACCAATAATCGGATTGCCATTCCGGATCCAACCTATCCTGTCTATCTCGATTCGAATGTCATCGCCGGAAGGACCCGCTCGCTTTTAAAAACAGGAAGGCAAGGGGGGGTAATCTATCTTGCTTGCACCGAAGTGAATGGATTCCAACCTGAGCCGCCAAATACGCCGGTAGATCTCATTTACCTTTGCCTTCCCAATAACCCAACCGGGGTTGCTTTAGATCGAAAGACATTAAAAAAATGGGTGGATTACGCAAGTGAGCACAAAGCTGTGATTTTAATCGATGGCGCTTACGCTGCTTTTATTACAGATCCCGAAATTCCAAAAAGCATTTATGAAATTGAGGGAGCAAAAGAGGTCGCTGTTGAATTTCGGACCTTTTCAAAATCTGCAGGATTTACCGGGCTTCGATGTTCCTACACCGTTGTCCCTAAAGAATTAACTATCGCTGATGTCGGCTCTACCCATTCATTACATGCCCTTTGGAAACGGCGTCATGATACAAAATTCAATGGAGTTGCCTATCCGATTCAAAAGGCGGCGGCGGCTCTTTTTACTCCACAAGGTCAAAAAGAAGTCAAAGCTTTGGTAAGCTCTTATCTGGAAAGGGCCAAAATGTTTCACCATGGGCTTAAAAGATTGGGTTATACAGTATATGGCGGTGTAAATTCTCCCTATCTTTGGTGTAAAACTCCGGGTGGGATAGATTCTTGGCAATTTTTTGATTTTCTTTTGAAAGAGCGGCAAATTATCTCCATTCCCGGCAGTGGATTTGGGCAATCGGGAGAAGGGTTTGTCCGATTTTCCGCCTTTGCCGATCCATTTGCTTTATCTGAAGCGCTCCAAAGGCTAACAATATGAAATCAGCACTCACTGCCCAACAGCTCTCTTTTTTTACTCTCAATGGATATCTCGAAATTGGAGGACTCTCTTTTGATCCAAAAGAGATTTTTGCGGCGGCTAGCGCCGGTTTAAAAGAAAATCCTTTGGGTCGGGATCTTTGGAGAAGCCAGGAAGTTTTAAAGACTCTTCTTTTCAATCAGATTGCGCCTGCAGTTATTGCTTTAACAAAAAAGCCCCGCCTTGCCATGGATCAATTAATCATAGAGCCGCCCAAAACTGCTGCGCCTCTTAAAGATTTGTTTTGTATTCAAGGGATTGACCTATTCGCTTTATTTATTGAAGAAGAGAGGACAAGCAAAAAAAAACCAAAATTGGGAATTCTTCCCTATCCATCTCATCCCACAAATGTCCTTTTTGTAAGGCCCCACATTATTCTGAATTGGTCTCCGAAAGAGTTGATTTACGTAGGTGGCTATTGCTTCGATGATCTTGGGGTCTATGTCCATAATCCCAAAGATC
>CAZXLK010000004.1:0-39965 GCA_964641775.1 uncultured bacterium
GAGCCCTACAAATTTTTCTTATATTTTGAATTTTGTCTGCCATGTAGCTCCAGGCGCCCATATTTTCCGGCTCTTCTTGCACCCATATTCGATCTTCATAGCCATCGATTGCTTTTTTTAATTTTTCTTCATTTAAAGGATAAAGCTGCTCAAGCCGAACAATTGCTACTTTTACTTTTCTTTTTTCTCTTTCTTGCACAAGCTCATAATAAATTTTTCCTGAGCAAATCAAAACTCTTTTTGCCTGAGTCCCATCTCCCAGCACTTCTTGAAAACTCCCTGCAAGACATTCCTGGACAGAACTTACATTCAAAGGCGATCTGAGAAGGCTTTTTGGGGTAAATAGAATGAGCGGCTTTTTTTCTTTTCGAATCCCTTGACGCCGTAAAACATGAAAATATTGGGCCGGCGTTGTGGGATTGGCAATGATCATGTTATTGCCTGCAGAAAGCTGCAAAAATCTCTCCATCCTGGCAGAGCTATGTTCGGGACCTGCCCCTTCATAGCCATGGGGAAGAAGAAGTACTAAAGAACTTACTGAATTCCACTTTTGCTCTGCATTGGCAATGTATTGATCGATGATGATTTGAGCCCCATTGATGAAATCGCCATACTGCGCTTCCCATAAAACCAAACCGTTTTGATCCCCTACGCTATAGCCATATTCAAATCCAAGCCCGGCATATTCGGTAAGCGGCGAATTGATCACATCAAAACGGCCCTTAAAATGGCAAAGGGGGCAATAAAGATTCCCATTTTCGCTATCTGCCCAAATCATGTGTCTTTGGCTAAAAGTTCCTCTTCTCGTATCTTCTCCTGCAAATCGAATGGAAATTCCATCTAAAAGCATCGTCCCTAATGCAAGCATTTCCCCTGTTGCCCAATCGATATTGCCTTGCAGCATTTTTAATCTATTTTCCATCCATTTTTGCAATTTAGGATGAAGATGAAAATTTTCAGGCACTTCGCAAAACTTTTTCAAAACCGTCTCTAGATTTTTAAAGTCCACTCCCGTTTGAATCTCTTTAAAAAGATCGCTTCTAGGCCTCACGGGAGCTTCTTTTTTTTGTTTAGCTTGTGCCATCGTAAGGGCATCATGCATCGTCTTTTGAAAATCTTGTTCTAAAGTTTCTGCAATCTTTTGTTCGATGTGGCCGGCATGCATTAAAGCATCTAAATAATAAGTGCGGATCGATTTTTTGGAGCGGATGATATGATATTGAACCGGCTGCGTATAGGAGGGCTCATCTCCTTCGTTATGCCCATATTTTCGATAGCCCAAAAGATCTAAAAAGACGTCGCATTGGAATTTATTACGGAAATCAACGGCCAATTTTGTAACTAAAAGGCAGCTTTCCGGATCTTCTGCATTGACATGAAAAACGGGAACTCCAAACGCTTTTGCGATATCGGTGCAATATTTGGTCGATCTTCCCTCCGATGGCAGTGTTGTGTAGCCGATTTGGTTATTCAACACCAAATGGATCGTTCCTCCAACTGAATAACCATCTAGCCGCATAAACTGCATCGACTCATAAACAACCCCTTGTCCTGCCAATGCGGCATCTCCATGAATCAGAAGAGAGGCGATTTTTTGCCTCTTTTCATCATTTTTCATCACTTGGCGAGCCCTTGCTTGGCCAAGAAGAACGGGATCAACCGATTCCAAATGGGATGGATTTGCAGGAAATCCCACCAGCACCTTTTTACCGCTTTTTGCCTTATATTCTCCGGTAAACCCAACGTGGTATTTCACATCATCGTTGCCAAAATAAGAAAGAGCCGTATCATCTTCAAATTCTTCTAAAATCATCGAATAGGGTTTATTTAAAATATTTGCCAAAACATTGAGCCTTCCTCGATGCGCCATCCCAATCCAAAATTCTTCAATTCCGGTATCGGCTCCCCGTTCAATCATCTCTGCGAGCATTGGGATCACCGTCTCTGTCCCTTCTAAAGAAAATCTCGTTTGGCCGACATAGCGGGTGTGCAAAAATGTCTCAAAGACTTCCGATTTATTGAGATAGACCAAAAGAAGATGTTTTTCTTCTGCTGTGAGATCAAGAACAAGCTTCGGCTCGATCTGTCTTTGGATCCACGTTTCCATTTCCGGATTTCCAAGGCCCATGTACTCAAAGCCAATCCGCGAGCAATAGATCTCTTCCAAGCTTCTAATAATTTCTCGAAGAGGCGCCATCTCTTTTCCGCAAAAACCAAGAGTTGGAAAAGGTTGATCCAGCTCTGATTCAGAAAATTTGAGATTCGTTAACTTAAGCTCCTCTGCCGGCTTTTTTTCCTCGATGGGATTGAGGGAAGCTTGTAAATGGCCATAGCGGCGATAAGCTTGAATGAGTTCCAAGATCCGTAAATTTTCTGATCCGGCGAATTCTGCAGGCTTTTTATAGAGAACAGATGCAAAATCAATCCCTTCAAAAAAATGGCGCCACGAAGGATCGACTTTTTGAGGACTTTCTAAATAGAGCCGATACTGCTCTTCAATAAATCCAATATTTTCAAGTGTAGCATGCTCCGGAAAGTCCATCTAACCTCCAAATAACAGGAAATTGCTTTACGGAAAATGGGAATCTGGTGTAAAAGGTTAAAACCTGCTCATTTGCACGCAAAGAAAAAGGCAGAAGATAAAAAATCTTTTACTTTTATCCTAAATTAGGGTAGAGAAGAAAAGCTAGGCGATTATGAACATTAAAAGCGAGCGGTTGAAAAAACTAGAAACTGAATTGGAGGATCTCCAGCAGTGGATGACTCTTGGCTTAGTTCCCAAAAAAGATGTTGAAAAACACAAAGAGGAAATCCGTTCTCTCAAAGTCAAAATCGATGAAGAAAAAGAAAGACTCCGCTTCTTAAAAGAAAGCGGCGACATGGAAGAATATGTCACCCCTAAAAGGCCCACAGGCCGCCAGGCCTATGCCGAGCCCCATACCCTGCCCGACATGGATGGCGGGGAAAATATGACCGATGCCGGCCTTGATATGGAAACGGATAGCTTTGAGATGGAAACCGTCACAGAAGATGAAACCGAGGGCGGCGGTGGTGGCGGCGGCGGCGGAGCAACTACGGAAGAAGAAGGAACCGTCGTCGAAGAAGAAGACGACGAAGACCCATTTTCCGATCGCAACCGCTGGAAGCGGGGCATCCTCGAAGATCCCGACGCTGACAATTGGTAGAAGAAGACGTTTCCCTTTATTTCCATATTCCTTTTTGCACCAAGAAATGTCCCTATTGCCATTTCTATGTCATTCCCAATAAACCCTTATTTCAAGAAATTTATACTACTTCCATTACTCTGGAATGGGAACGGATACAGCCCCTTCTGCAAAATAAAAAAATTGTCTCCATCTATTTTGGCGGAGGCACCCCCACCCTTTTTGCCCCGGATGGCATTGCCTATTTACTGAAGCTCATCGGACCCCAAAATTGTGAAATCACGATCGAAGCCAATCCGGAAGAGTGTACTTTGGAACTTTTCCAAAAGCTCTTTTCTCTAGGAATTAACCGATTGAGCCTTGGCGTCCAATCGCTCGATGACCGCTCGCTATCCGTTTTGGAAAGGCAGCATAGCGCCAAAAAAGCCATCCATACGATATTTGCAGCCCATGAGGCAGGGATCAAAAATATTTCCATCGATCTCATGTATGATCTTCCCGATCAAACAGAAGCCAGCTGGCAGTATACTTTAAGCCAATTACAATCCTTACCCATCACCCATCTTTCCCTATACAATCTCACCATCGAACCCCACACCTCCTTTTCCAAAAGAAAGCTCAATCTTCCCTCATCCAAAACAAGCCTCAAGCTCTTGCAATCCGCCGTCCACCATCTCGAAGACATCGGACTAAAAAGATATGAAATCTCTGCCTTTGCAAAACCCGGCTTCGAATCCCGCCATAATCTAGGTTATTGGACCGCTCGCCCCTTCCTTGGCCTTGGCCCCTCAGCCTTCAGCTATTGGCAAGGCGAGCGCTTCCGCAACATCGCCAATCTCCACGCTTACGCAAAAGTCTTAAAAGAAGGCAAAAGCCCAATAGATTTTAAGGAAAAACTCCCCTACCCAGCCAACATCAAAGAGCTTTTAGCCGTCCGCCTCCGTCTTTTAGAGGGGGCGGATTTTCCTAATCCCCTGCCCGAAGAAACCAAAAAGGCTATTGAAAAATGGGTGGATGACGGATCAATCGCCACCGTCGGCAATCGCATCAAACTCACCGACCGCGGCCGGCTATTCTACGATCTCATTGCTACAGATCTCATTTAAAAAGTTTAACCAAGAGAGATAGATACCACAGAGAAAAAATGGCCGCCTGAGCGGCAGAGATAGATCCGGACCCTGCCGGGAGTTAGAAAGCCCCCACCCGCACTAAGCCTCAAGGATATTAAAATCTAAGAATTTGATCGCTTTTATGTTATCAATATAATGAATCATCGATTAGCTAAACGGCGAAATAGACGAGAATATTTTCGTTTTACTTTTTTGTAAGCTTCAAAAGCTAATCGATCATCTTCGTCTTCGGCTGATTGGAGCAAAAGACCGCCGGTTGGATTGACAGTGATCTGGATCTCTCCGGTTAAACCGGCTTCCTCTAAGACTTTGTTGCTCAATAATATTGCAACTTTTTTTCCTTGCTTTACGGGACGAAGAATCATGGATTTGCGCTTTTTTTTCATACAAGTGTAACAGCTTGGTCTCTTTTTTGTTTAGGCTATTTTGTAAATCTTCGCAAACATTGACGAATGGATAGATTGTATGCTAATACCTCTTGTGTTTCTTTAGACAAGATGAAATTTTTAAGTTTCCTGATATTTTTCGGAAGTTTGGTTGCAAAGGAAGATCCCCTTTTTGTAAGTCTTGGCAGCTTTTGTGAAGTTGCAGGTCAATTAAGAAATCATAACATGAGAAAAGAAGCGTATCCTTTTGATTGGATGGTTACCTTAAATCATGAGAAGTTTCTAAAGCTTTTGGATGATGATTTTCGATTCTTTCTAGACCAAAATTATTTTTTTCGAAAACCTGATTGTCCTGGGATTCTAGAAAATAGCTATTATGAATGTGAATTTAGACATGATCCCCCTGAAAATCCTGCAGATAGTCTCTCATGCCATTTAGAGCGCATCGCTTCAAAATATGAAAGGAGGATTGCTCGATTTAGAAAATTAAAAGAGTATACGGGCAAAGTGTTTTTTATTCGGAGCGCTGATGATATCACGATGAACCAAGCCAAATCATTAAAGATGGCGCTTGATCGTTTTTTTCCCCTGCTCGATTATACTCTCGTAATCGTCCATTCCTCTCAAGATAACTTCGACAAAATTGTCAATCATGATGACATTATCGAATTTAAAATAAGAAAAAACAGAGAAACACAAAGTTACGCAATATTACTACATCGATTATCCCACCCCGATGACTTTGACATCGAATCGAAGCGATTTGCCCGCTAAGGGATGATTGAAATCGAGGACAATCTTTGTGTCTTTGATTTGATGAACCCGGATGGGGAAAACACCCCCTTTGGGATCCTGGACTCCAAGAATTGCCCCTTCAAAACGGTAAGGTGCAGGGACTGTTTCTAAATCAACTTCTCGAAAAGCCTCTTGAACAACAGGCCCGTAGGCTTCATCGGAAGATAAAAGAACCTGTTTTGAATCGCCAACTTTTAGTCCCAAGAGAGCTTGTTCCAAAGCGGGAAAGACCTGATGCTCACCTAAAACAAAGACAAGGGGATTTTCTCCTACATTGCTGTCGATTTGCGTTCCATCTTCAAGAAATACAGAATATTCTAATTGGATTTTTTCCCCTTTTTTGATCATGATGATCTCCTTTCTGCTTTAAGCCCCTTATTTAGCATTTAAAAACAAGCGTCAAGAAAAAAAAGGCTCATCAGGAAAATTGGACCTATCGTGAACGTTTGCGCTTGCGCTTGCGTTACCGTTACCGACCCGTTCACGTAAAAATCGGAAACGCAAACGCCGGGGCCCCCAAACCCGCATCGTCTTTGGGGTGGAAGCGCAAACGTTCACGGTTTTTCTCAATTAAGTAAAAAAGAGATAAGCAATCGTACTTTGCAATTTTTGATTGGTAAAGTGATGTTGGATATTACCTGTAATCAGAGGTGATTTTTCCATAAGCTCTTTAAACCAAGCTTTTTTCTTTACAAGCTCCACCACTTGATAGGGAGTTTCTTTCTCGATGCCGGATGTTTGGGCAAGATCGGAAAGCGCTTTCTCAAAATCCCCCACTTCATCGATAAACTTGAATTTTGCCGCATCTTCTGCCGAAAAGACTTTAGCGCCATATTCATTGACTAGCTGATCTTTTTCCATTTTTCTCTCTTTCACAACAAGATCGACAAAGCGGTTATAAAAATAGGAAAGGATTGCTTTTAGATCGCTATCTTCCCCTTCTTCCCAAGGACGAAATGGATTGAGATGGTCTTTATTTTTCCCTTCCGCGTAGGTTCTTACCCCAACATCCCATCGCTCAAGCACTTTGGTAAGATTAAAAAAAGGAGTCATGATTCTAACTCCCACACTGCCAATCACGCTAGATGGCGATGCATAGATTTTATCTGCGCTGCAAGCTGCTAAAAAACCTCCCGATGCGCACATCCCATCGACAAAGGCATACACAGGGATGGTATTTTTTTCCTTAAAAGCCTTGATCCTCCGATAGATGGCGTCCGAGTCTTTGGCGCTTCCTCCGGGAGAATCAATATTGAGAAAAATCCCCCTCACCCTTTTGCCGCTAAGCTCCCCTATATTTGCCTCTGAAAGCTGTGTTTCAATGCTTTCCAAATTTAATAAATCCGCCCCAATGAGCCCGGTCAGATTCATCTGTAAAATGACGGGAGCTGATCTACCAAGAGCCTTCTTTTCCCCATCTGCATCGGAAAGGATCGATACATAACATTTTCTTTTTAAACGACTCACTCTTGCAAAGACGTTTGAAAGATAAGAAAAGAGAAAGAAAAAAATCAAAATTCCAGCAAAAGAGCCCACAATCGATAGAAGCGATTGGACAAGCGTCGACCATGGTGAATGAGAAGATGGATCCATAATTATTAAAATATATCAATTTGATTATTAATGCTAATTAATTTAAAACAGTTAGTTAGGAGATAATTATGTCCATTGGTGATTTTAACCCGGATAACATATCTAGTTGGAACGCCTTAACCTCGAACAATCCAGAATTCGAAAAAGTCATTTCTCAAGATAGAATCGATCATTTACCTGATGCAGAAAAGACAAGTGCAGTTGCCCATGCAATTTTAAACGCTTCTACACAAGAGGCTTTCCTGAAAGAAAATCCTGAGCTAAGTGCTACATTACCAATGCTTGCTCAAAGAATCAAAGATACAAATCTTTTGCAAATGTTTTCTAAACTACCTATCTCGGAAGGTCAACGACCAGCTTTAAGTGGCGACATTACAAAGGATGCAGTAGCAATACGAGCCTGGATGAATGTAGATGCAAACCGTCAGATTCTGAGCGGAATCAGAAAGCTTGAGCTAGAGGGTTTACATCTTACTGCGCTTCCTTCTGAAATTCAATGGCTAACTAATTTGCAAAAGCTGAATTTATCAAACAACCAAATTGAAACCTTACCTGACGAGATAAACCTTCTCACAAATTTAAGATCTTTTGCAGTGGATAATAACCAGCTTAAGGCTCTACCACCACTAAATCTTCCACACGTAACGTATTTCTCTGTAAAAAATAACCAACTTCTAAAAATACCTGAAACGATGATCCTTCCAAACCTTATGATTTTTCATCTTACAAATAACTTTATTGAAAATTGGCCGGCAGCACTAAATCTGCAAAATCTGGGCATACTTCGTATGGATCATAATGAACTTAGAGATTTCCCACAAAATCCAAATCTTCCTAACTTAAATCAGCTTAATATTGAATTTAATCACATAGTTGACTTGCCAGAAGGATTGAACTTACCATGGCTTACGAATCTTATTCTTAGTAACAACCCGATCGACCATTTGCCTGCGAATGTCAATATGCCAAGTCTTCATGAGATAGATCTAACTGATACTCAAATCCAGGTTCTATGGGAGGAAAAGACTCTCATTTCCTTGCCGAATTGGATGATGAATCGAGATCTTAAAGTGATAGGCATAAAGCGAAAATAATTGCATTTTCTTCATACCTGGAATAATTAAATGATCCCTGCTATGTAATTGCTTATGGCAGGAGTTGTTGAGCTTGAGCGGCTGGCGATGGATTTGCGCTGGTCTTGGAACCACAGCGCGGATGCGCTTTGGAATGAGCTCGATTCGGGTTTGTGGGCAAGCACCCATAATCCTTGGGTCCTTCTGCAAACCATTTCCAAATCGAGATTGGAAGAAGCGCTGCAAAGCGAAAAAGTTCAAAATCTTCTGAATATTCTGATTGAAAAAGAAAAAGAAAGAGAGGAAGAGAAAACCTGGTTTGAAGAATCTCATCCTGATGCATTGAACTGCATTGCCTATTTTAGCATGGAATTTATGCTGAGTGAGGCCCTTCCGATCTATTCGGGAGGACTTGGCAATGTGGCTGGGGATCAGCTCAAAGCGGCAAGCGATTTGGGAGTTCCCGTAGTTGGCATTGGCCTTTTGTATTCGCAAGGCTACTTTCGACAAATCATTGATCTCGAAGGCCATCAAGAAGCTCTTTACCCCTATAATGAACCCGGGCAGCTTCCGATCAAGCCGCTTAGAAGAGAAAATGGGGAATGGCTCCGGATCGATGTGAATTTGCCCGGATGCTGCGTCTGGCTTCGCGCTTGGGAAGCAAAAGTGGGGAAAACAAAGCTTTTTCTTCTCGATACCAATGATGCAGCGAATTATCCCGCCCATAGAGGGATCACCAATGAGCTTTATGGCGGAGACAAAGAAATGAGGATCAAACAGGAAATTGTTTTAGGAATCGGTGGATGGAAACTCATTCAAGCATTGGATTTAAAGCCCCAAGTTTGTCATCTCAATGAAGGTCACGCTGCATTTGCGATTTTGGAAAGAGCAAGATCTCTCATGAAAGAGAGCAATCTAAATTTTCAAGAGGCAATGACAGCCACCCGCCCGGGAAATCTTTTTACAACGCACACAGCGGCCCCTGCGGGATTTGATATTTTTTCTAGAGATCTCATGGAGCATTATTTCAAACATTATGCAGAAGAGGGGCTAAAAATCTCATTCGATGATTTTATGGCATTAGATGGGACAGAGCCATTGGAAGATTTCAATATGGCTCATCTTGCTATTCGCGGTAGCGGGTTTGTAAATGGGGTTAGCAAGCTGCATGGCAAAGTGAGTCGCCAACTGTTTGAGCCCCTTTTTCCCAATTGGCCGGAAGTTGAAATTCCTATTGGCTCGGTGACAAATGGAGTCCATGTCCCTAGCTGGGATTCGATGGAAGCGGATGATTTATGGACAAAAACATGTGGAAAAGGGCGCTGGCTCGGCACCATGGAAGAGCTTCAAGATAAAATCCGTCAAATTCCTGATGACGCGATCTGGAATGTCCGAAATGCCGAAAGAAAAAGACTTGTTGAATTTGCGAGAAATAAACTCCTCTATCAACTGCAAGAAAGAGGATTTGCAGAAGAAGAGCTCGAAAAAGCAAAAAATCATTTAAGTCCCGATGCGCTCACTTTGGGTTTTGCAAGAAGATTTGCAGGCTACAAAAGGCCCAATTTGCTCCTTCATGATCCGGATAGGCTCTTAAAAATCTTGACCAATCAGGAAAAGCCGGCTCAATTGATTTTGGCAGGAAAAGCCCATCCTGAAGACAAAGAAGGCGAAGAGCTCATTCGCCGGTGGATGGAATTTATTTATAGCAGTGATGAGGCAAGATCCCATGTTGTTTTCTTAAGCGATTACGATATGCTTTTAACAGAGGAGCTTGTCCAGGGAACAGACGTTTGGATCAATACGCCAAGAAGGCCATGGGAGGCATGCGGCACGAGCGGGATGAAAATCTTGGTCAATGGCGGGCTCAACGTATCGGAACTCGATGGCTGGTGGGCGGAAGGCTACTGTCCCGAAGTGGGCTGGGCAATTGGCGATGGGAAGGAACATGGCGATGATCCCGAATGGGACAAAGAGGAGGCCAATTCTCTCTACGATCTAATAGAGAATCAAATCATTCCTGAATTTTATAATAGAAACGAACTTGGAATGCCCACTTCTTGGCTGGGCAAAATCCGGGAAAGCCTAGCAAGGCTCACTCCCCACTTTTCTGCGAATCGATCCGTGCGCGAATACACAGAAACTTACTACATTCCGGCAGCAGATGCTTTTCGTAAAAGGACAGAAAACAACGCCCAACTTGCCAAAGAAATTGCCTCCTTCAAGCAAAAGATCGCTCAGAATTGGGAAAAAGTAGCCTTTGGCCAAATCCTACAAGACACCATCGAAATTTTCCTTGGCGATCTTATCCCGGACGAGGTCAAGGTGGAGCTCTTTGCCAATGAAGAGCCCCCCAAAGTCCTCACAATGAAAACCAAAACCGCCACCGGCTATCTCTATACCGGCTTCGATCCCTCACCCAAATACACAGCCCGAATCATCCCCCATCACGATGCCCTATCCATTCCATTGGAACTCTCAAACATCCGCTGGCAAAAATAAAGAAAATTTACCTTGAGAGATAGAAACCACAGAGAGGGATATTTTGATTCTTTTTTTCTCTGTGGTTTCTATCTCGGTGGTAAAATTTTAAACTGTTGAATCAACGAAGAGGAATTCGGCGAGCTTGGGCGAATCGTCCAATGGACCATCCCTCACTTGTTCCACGACTTTTCCGTTTTCGAGAAAGTAGACATCTTCTTTGATCTTTTGGGCAAATGCCATGTCTTGACTTGAGATGACGATTCCCTTTCCTTCCTCTTTTAGCTGCCGAATAAAATCAATGAGAAGATTGGTGTTTAGGGGATCAAGAGCAGAAGTTGGTTCGTCCAGGAGTAAAAACAAAGGATTTAAAAGAAGCGCTCGGACGATGGCTGTTCTTTGCTGCTGGCCACCGGAGATCGCAAACGGATAGCAGTGGAGAAGCTTTTGCATATCGAACTTGGCAAGAGTATCTTCCACTTGTGCATAAGCCTCTTCTTTGGAAAGCCCTAAAATCTTTCTCAACGGGTGAGCGCAATTGTCCAATACAGTTAAAAAAGGAAATAGTGCATAAGACTGCGGCACAAAGCCAATGTGCTGACACCTTTCTTTGTGATCCATACTTCTTAGATCTTTGCCTTCAAATTGGATTTGCCCAAAATACTCTTTTTCCAATTGTGCAATGCACCGAAGGATGGTTGTTTTTCCAGCCCCGCTCTTTCCTAAAAACAAGCTGACTCTTCCCGGCTTTAGATTTAAAGATATGTCATCCAAAATCAGGAGATTCTTTTTTTTCAGTTTTAAATTACAGACTTCAATCATACCCTTACCTGTTGGAGCCTTTTCTCAAGATACTTTGAGACGAAATTGAAAATGAGCGACATAGATACGTAAAAAAGTGCGACAATCAAGTAAATTTCAAGCGGTTGGCTGAGATCTCGAGAAACGATATTCATCCCCACTCTTGTCAGCTCGAGCATTCCAATAGAGGATAAAATGGCTGTGCTTTTCAAAATCGATTCCAATTCATTATTCAGGTTTGGAAGTACATTGCGAAGCATCTGAGGCAACATAAAATAAAATAAGGATTGGACTTTATTATATCCCAAAGCAAAAGATGATTCCCACTGCGCTTTAGGAATGGAATTGAACCCCGCTCTCACAATTTGAGAGACATATCCGGAAGAGCATAATCCAAGCGCAATCACAGATGCCGGAAATATATCGAGATTGATGTGGAGAAAATCAGGAAAAACAAAATAGACAATTAGAAGGTGAATGTAGAAAGGAATCGCTCGTAAAATGAATGTGACAAATTGCAAAACGGGAGATACAAATGGGATCTTTACTTCTTCTGAACAAAAGATCCCAAAAATGAGTCCCAATGAAAAACTCAAAGCTGCAGAAAAAATGAGAACCTTGACGGTCATCATGGCCCCCATCATCAGAAGTGGAAAACTATTCAAAAATAGTTCGATCATTATCCTTCCACATTCCACTTCTTTTCGAGTTCTCTGATCTTGCCTTCTTTTCTTAAATCATCAATGATTTTCTGCACTTCTTTGGCCAGCTCTCTATGCTTTTTATTGATGCAAATCCCGTTTCCAAAAACCTCGGCCTCTTTTGGAAGTGGAAGCTGAAGCACTTTTAGATCAGGATTTTTGCTTTGTAAGACATTCAATAAAGAATGATCTACCAATGTCATCGCCGATTTACCGAATTTCAGCTCCATAATGGCATCAGAAATTTTGTCCAAATGGCGCACTTTGAATCCCGGATACTTTTGAATGACGGCATCATGCGAAGATCCGGCTTCCACACAAATGCTTGCCTTGGAGAGTTTTTCCAAATCTTCAATTTTTTCGATCCCATCGGGAATCTTTTTCCAAAAAAGAAAGGGCATAGTTTGAACCTTTTCTCCCTGGTAATAAATCATCTCCATTTCCTTCTTCCGATCTTCCGTAATGGAAACCGCCCAAATGATGGCATCAATTTTTTCTTTTTTTAATGCAATGAGAAGGCTTGGCATGCTTCCCAAATCCTTTAAGACAAGTTTTTTCTTTAGCTTTGCTGCAACAAGGTGGGCAATATCGATATCGAATCCCTCATATTCCCCTTTTGGATTTAAGGAAACATAGGGGGCATATCCACTCGAAGTTCCTACAACTAGCTCCTCAGTACTGCAAAATGCAGTGATTGCCGCCAAAAACTGTAAAAATATAATTCTCATGCCTTGACTTTGTTTATTTCTTTAGTGGTTGAATAATATATCATACAAATAAGAATTACGCATCCTGTGATCTGTAGAACATCGGTGTTTCGGCCAAGAACAAGGCAATCGATGAGAAAGGTAAGGGCAGGCTGGATCATCATCACCAAGCCGGCAAGAGATAAACTAATTTGTTTCATTCCATGGGTAATGAAAAACCACCCGATTGCCTGGCAACAGATCCCATTCCCCGCTAGGCAAAAAAAACTTTGGACATCGGGAATGTGAAAAGTTGCCCCCGTTTTGGCAATTGCCACCCCTAAAATGATCGATCCGAATAAACAAATGATTGGCAAGGTAGATAAAACGGAGCCTTCTCGAGACTGAATGACTTTAAGAAGAATGGCATAGATACTAAAAATCAAAGAAGCGGAAAGCCCGAGAAGCCCCCCCAAAAAGTAGTCCCCGGTCAACATAGGGTAAACAATCAAGCTAACTCCAATGATACATCCAAAAGAGACTGATGCAAACCAGGTCGGAAGCTTTTCTTTAAAAAAAAGAATGTCAATAAGAATTAAAAAAATAATTTCTAAGTTCGCGAGTACGGTTGCTAAACCGGGTCCTATGTATAGGATGCTTTGGTTCCAAACGACCATCTCCAAGGACATCACTGTCGCAGCAACTGCACCTAAAGCCCAAGCCCCAATTCCGGGCATTTTCTCCTTTTTGAAAATCGCTATCGCTAAAAGAAAAATCCCACCGAAAAGGAGCCGATAAAAACTATTTGCTATTGCCCCAACTTTTGAAAACTCTACGAAAAAAGGGCTAAATGCAATGAATGCCGACCCTATCGCAACTTTTAATCCTGCCCTAGACATTTTAGGTTAAATGATATCCTGCAAGGGCCTTTTTTGTAGATTCGAAACTTGAATGGCAAATGGAGTGAATCCCCATATTTTTTGCAACCTGAACAAGCATGGGCCTATCATCAATGTAGAGGACTTTAGATGGAGCCACCTGAGAGACATCCAAAGCAAGCTGATACATGTCTTGATCGGGCTTTCGAAGGTGGACATAGCTTGACGATATGAAAAAATCGACAAAAGAATTTAATTGAAATGTTTTGATTCTAAATGCATTGAGCTCTCTTCCTTCATTGCTAACAACTACGATCTTTAAGCAGTATTTTTTCTTGAGATCGCAAATGAGCTCAATCATTTTTGGATAGCTCTTAGATCTACTAAACATGAATGATTTAAATTTGCTATAGGTAAATTTTCTTTTTTTATAAAAAACCACTTGGTCCAAATACTCTTTCAAACTCGTTTTTCCAACTTCATAGGTATAAAATATTTCCATGTGACGATTATTTAAATCCTTGAAATCGATATGGAATCGCTTTGCAGCTTCCATTCTACCTTTACGATCCCACCCATTTGTAAGTAGCACCCCGCCAATATCTAAAAAAAGCGCCTCTATTTTTCCCATTTCCACTCTCGTATTTGAGGCATGTCTTGTCCATGTTTTTGAATATATTCCTTATGCTCTTTCAACTTCTCCTCCATCGCCTTTTTTACATCTTCCCTACTACCTTTTAGCACTCTTTCAACCACATCCAAAACCAAATGAAACCTGTCGATCTCATTCATGACGCACATATCAAAGGGAGTAGTCGTTGTCCCCTCTTCTTTATAACCCCGGACATGAAGTTCCTTATTAGCCCTTCGATAGGTTAACCTGTGAATAAGCCAAGGATAGCCATGAAAAGCAAAAATGATTTGTTTATCTTTTGTGAAAATCTGATCATATTCTCCATCGCTTAGTGCATGAGGATGCTCGCCGGGAGGCTGCAAAGCCATCAGATCAACAACATTGACAACTCTTACCTTTAAGTCAGGCAGCAATTTCCGCATCAATTGCACGGCAGCCATCGTTTCAATCGTCGGCACATCTCCTGCGCATGCCATGACAACATCCGGCTCTCCCTCCGAGCTTGCCCATTGCCAAATAGAGGCCCCTTTTTTGCAATGTTCGATGGCATCTTCCATACTCAGCCACTGCGGCTCATGGTTTTTTCCCGCAATGATGACATTCACAAAATTGCGGCTTCTTAAACAATGATCGGCAACTGACAACAATGTATTGGTATCAGGAGGAAGATAAACCCTTACAACGGATGCTTTTTTATTGATGACATGATCAATAAAGCCGGGATCTTGATGGCTAAAGCCATTATGGTCTTGGCGCCAAACATGAGATGTTAGCAAATAAGTCAAAGACGCAATCGGTTTTCGCCAGGGAATCTCATTGCACGTTTTCAGCCATTTTGCATGTTGGTTGAACATCGAATCGACAATATGGATAAACGCTTCATAGCAAGAGAAAAATCCATGGCGCCCGGTTAAAAGATACCCTTCGAGCCAACCTTGGCAAAGATTTTCGCTCAAAACCTCCATCACTCTTCCATCCGGAGCAATGTGATCATCTTTTCGTAAAATCTTTGCAGTCGAGATCCGATCTGTCACTTCAAAGACCGCATCTAACCTGTTCGATGCCGTCTCATCGGGGCCAAACATCCGAAAGTTTTTCTTATTTTGCGATATAATATCTCTAAGAAAATCCCCTAAAACTCTTGTCGCTTCCACAAAGATCTGCCCTTTTTTTTTCACATCAATTGCATATTTTTTAAAGTCGGGCATTTGCAAATCTTGCAATAATAATCCCCCATTGGCATTGGGATTTGCGCTCATCCGTCTATCTCCTTTTGGCGCAAGGTCGGCGAGTTCCTCTTTTAATCTCCCATTCACAAAGAGCTCTTCCGGCTTATAGCTTTTCAACCATTCAACTAGATGGGGAAGATGTTTGGGAAAACCTGAAAGCGGCACTTGATGCGCTCGAAATGTCCCTTCAATTTGTTTTCCATCTACTTTTTTCGGCCCCGTCCAGCCTTTAGGAGTATCCAAAATAATCATCGGCCAGATCGGACGCTTTTCAAATCCCTCTTTTCTCGCTTTTTCTTGAATGTGGTGAATCTCTCTAATGACGATATCTAGTGTTTTAGCCATTTCATGATGATCGGGTCCTACAAAATAAGGGCGATATCCATATCCTTGCATGAGGATTTTGAGCTCTTTTTTGGAAATGCGGGCCAGTATTGTTGGCTCTGCAATCTTGTAGCCATTCAAATGCAAAATCGGCAAAACTGCGCCATCTTTGGCCGGATTGAGAAATTTATTCGAATGCCAGCTTGTTGCAAGCGCTCCCGTTT
Organism: uncultured bacterium; assembly: GCA_964641775.1. Taxonomy (GTDB): domain Bacteria; phylum Chlamydiota; class Chlamydiia; order Chlamydiales; family SM23-39; genus CAIPFQ01. The sequence goes on from CAZXLK010000004.1 coordinate 16,097, forward strand.
CCGCCTCTCCATCTCCCACAACACACGCTGCAATCAAATCGGGGTTATCAAAAACAGCTCCATAAGCATGGGCAAGAGAATATCCAAGCTCCCCCCCTTCATTGATGGAGCCCGGAGTTTGCGGCGCCGTGTGGCTTGGAATGCCGCCCGGAAAAGAAAATTGCCTAAAAAGTTTTCGCATTCCATCTGCATCTTGGCTGATTTCGGGGTAAATTTCGCTATAGGTCCCTTCCAAATAAGTATTTGCAACAATGCCGGGCCCTCCATGGCCGGGTCCCGTCACATAAATCATATTGAGATCTTTTTCTTTGATGATCCGGTTCAAATGGACATAGATGAAATTCAAGCCCGGAGTTGTCCCCCAATGGCCGAGGAGCCGAGCTTTAATGTGCTCCATTTTTAAAGGTTCTTGTAAAAGGGGGTTGTCCAGAAGATAGATTTGGCCTACGGATAAATAATTAGCCGCCCGCCAGTAGGCATCCATTTTTTCTAAAAGAGATGACTCCATACTTGGTCTATACTGAATAATATGTTAATTGTTCAATTATGAAGATCCTTGTAATCAATAACGGCTCGAGCAGCGTGAAATGCGCCCTTTATGATTTTCCCTCTGAGTCGCTTCTTTGGGAAGAAAAGGGTGATGATTTAAAATCGATTGAATTTCCCAAATCAGTAGATTGCATTGGACACCGAATTGTTCATGGCGGGAAAAAATATCATGAATGTACGAAGATTACCCCTGATCTAAAAAAAGAAATCCGCTCCCTTGCCGATCTAGCGCCGCTTCATAACATGGCCGATCTGGAAGGAATCGAATTTTTCGAAAAACTAAAAGTTCCCCAATTTGCCGTCTTCGATACTGCCTTCCATCGCACCATGCCGGAGGCTGCCAAACTCTATCCCGGTCCTATCGATTGGTATAAAAAGGGAATTGAGCGTTTTGGCTTTCATGGGACAAGCTTTGCCTATTGCACCAAAAGAGTAGAGGAGCTCATCGGCCCTGTTGATAAAATGGTCATTTGCCATTTGGGATCGGGAGCTTCTCTATGTGCTGTGAAAAATGGAAAAAGCATCGATACGACCATGGGCTTTACGCCATTAGAAGGGCTCATGATGGATACCCGCTCGGGCACCATCGATCCCGGCATTATCCTCTATCTTTTAAAAACACAATCAGCCGAAGAGCTTTCCAAAGAGCTTTATGAAAAATCGGGTCTTTTAGGTCTTTCTCAAATTTCTTCCGACATGCGGGATCTCCTCAACAACAAAGATGCCAAACTAACCCTTGATGTCTATCTACATCGCCTCATTTCCTGCGCCGGCTCCATGATCGCCTCCCTTGGCGGACTCGATGCCCTTGTCTTTACCGGCGGAATCGGAGAAAACACCCCCCAGATCCGAGCGGGGCTATGTAAGCAGCTCTCTTTCTTAGACATCGACCTAAAATCCAATAACAATTCCAAAGAAGACTCCCTCCTCTCTTCCCCCAAATCCAAAGTCAAAGTTCTTCTCATTCATACAAATGAGGCTTTGGAGATTGCTAGACAGTCCTACGACAACATCGCAAGTAACTAATCCGTGAACGTTTGCGCTTCCACCCCAAAGACGATGCGTCTTCGGGGACCCCTGTGCGTTTCCCGAAAAAACGTGAACGGGTCGGTAACGCAAACGCAAGCGCAAACGTTCACGATTATATACAATTCATTTTAGTTGCAGGCTATTAAGGCAAAGACTTATCATTTATCCTTTTTATTAAACAGGAGATATTATTCCGATGAAAAAGATAATTCTTAGCTTAGCAGCAATTACTGCAAATATCGGCTTTGCCGATAGTGCAATTCCAGAAATAACAACTCCTCCTCTACCTAGAGTGGAATTAGTACCTGTGAAACAAAATCGATATTTGTATTTTGTTTTTACAGCGGGACAAAATGATCTATCGCAGGCGCAAAATATAGCTCCCGGGCTTGGAATTGGGATCCGCCAATTTGCAGGAAATGGGGCGATTGATGTTGCCATTACCGGAATTGGAACCCAGCAAAATAAAAATAGTTCCTTTGCATGCTGCTTGCCAAAGGCAACCTACCTTCATTATTTCTCCCCTGAGGAAGAGCAAAGCATGTACTTTGGCGGCGGGCTTTCCTGGGCAGGGATTTATTCCCACCGAAGAAGCCATAACTTCACCAAAGATGCTGATTTTTGGGGAATCATGCCCCACCTAGCCCTTGGCTACGAATTTGCCCGAACCGGCTACCTCGGTTTTGCTGAAATCAACTTCAGCCAACCAGCTATCCCGGTAATCCGCAAGGTGAGCGAAACCACCTTCAAACCCAGAGCAGAAGCTGCTATCGGCTTCGGCTTCTAAAATATGCCCAGCCCCTCCGGGGCTGGAATAATCCTAAACCATTCATGCTTAGCCACTTCCGATCAACCTGAAATCAATTTTTGCGACATGGCATTTCCGGGATAACTCCTAATTGATTATTAATCATAATTTTAATTATAATTAATACTTTAAACAATAAGGAGATAATTATGTCATTCCCAATAAAAATAAGCGGTTTATTTGATAAATTTAACCAATCAACAAAACTTGAACCTCTAAGAATAGTGAGTGTTAGTGTTGAAGAGGTCTCTTACTCAAACAGTCATAGAATGATAGATAATTCTAGTGATGTATGTACCAAAATTCTATCTGATTACCAATCTTTTACAGAAAAGGCAAGAAAAACAGCAGAAGAAAAAGATGGGGATAATAGAAAACAATTCAAAGTCCAATTTAATGACAATATAGACACTAGCTTCTATGAGCTTTCGAAAAGTGAAAAAGATGAAAAAACTGCACGTTTGAAAGAAATTAATAGAAGACATGAATTGTACAGCTACGAGACATATGATCTAATTGTAGATCTAAACAATTCCTTAAAAAGAGGCCGATGGTTTGCTGAAACCACCTAAAGTAAAAAGGAGATAATTATGACATACCCAATAAAAAATGACCCTTTTTTATATAGTTATTACCAAACAATAAAAGGTAAATTTCAAAAATTAGAGAGAGCTGATCTTGCCTCTAACTTAGACAATCTTATAGAGACGGCTAATTCTAGTGATGCCTGTTTTCAGATTCTATTAGATGCCCAATTAAATGCCCAAAACCTAATGAAAACACAAAAAAACGATATTAATTATCCCTTTATTCCGGATAAAATTCCGGAAGAAGAAGAAAAAGATGGGGATCAAAGAGTACAATTCAGAGTCCAATTTAATGACAACATAGAAACTCGCATCTATGATCTTATGGAAAGTGAAAGCGAAGAAAAAGCTGAGCATTTTCAAGAAGTTCATGATGACATGCCAATGTACTACTTCGAGACACAGGATTTAATTAGGGATCTAAGCAATGCCTTGGGTAAACGCAAATGGTTTGCTGAATATCAAAATGAAGAAGACGACGAATTCTTTAACTAGCTGAATATCAGGAAGACAGCGGGCTCTTTTCCTAATTGAACGGAAGAGCTTTTCCATTCCTTAATGCTTTGAGATATTACTTGTTGTAGGGGGCCTGTAAGGTTGACAGCCACACAAAGCTCTGTTGTAGGCTGGAGCTCCTTTTTTAAAGCTTCTAACATCTTGGAAGAGCGGTAAGGCGCCTCAATCCAAATTTGGCTGCATCCTCGTGCTTTTGCCTCAAGATCTTTGATCTTTTTGATCAGGAGATGTTCTTCTCTTGGCAAATACCCATGAAAACAAAAATTTTGTCCCGAAAACCCTGAAAGCTGAAGGGCTAGGATAATGGAACAAGGACCCGGGACGGCATCTACCGCGATTTTGTGTTGGTGGGCGAGCTTTACGATTTCAGAGCCGGGATCAGCAATGCAAGGGACTCCTGCATCGGAAATAAGCCCCCAAGTTTGCCCTTGCAAGATAGGTTCTAGAAGAGGCGCTATTTCTTTTTGCTCTGTATGCTCATTCAAAAGCCGGATTGGGAATTTCGTAAGCTCTTCGTGCGATACGAATGTACGCAAATAGCGCCTTGCGCTTTTTTCACTCTCCGCAATCAGCCCATCGATTTTAACATAGCCCGATGGAGTCTGGCTTTCATCTAAAACATTGGGAAGAAGAATTAGTTTACCTGCGGCCATAATGTAATGAGTAGCGAAATAGATCTAAAAGAGCAGCTTCATTGGGAGTGCCGCTGCGAGCTAGAAGTTCTACATCAAAAATAAGATTCAACCCTGATTGAAAATAAGATCTTCCCAATTTTGCTGCTTGCACCATCCTTTTTTCAAGAAGCTTTGGCCAAACTTTTGGCATATATGTTGCCCATTTTTCTTTGGAAGTATTGGCAGCTGCCAAATCGACAATTTTTAGTCCCATTTGCAGCTGATTTCGAATCACTGGCATTAGGGGATGGAACATCGATGGATCAAGAGTTGGATTGTGTCCTTCCCAAACAAGATCTTCTGCAATTTTCCAAATAGCTGCCGTATGAGATTCTGCAGAAATCCGAAATACATCTGCTCTTTCAATCGTAGGCTTTGTTCCAACATAACAAATCAGCTTATCCACTTCCGCTTTCAAAAGAGCAGGATCGCTTCCTATCCGCTCCAAAAGAAGCATGATCGCATCAGGAGCAATTCTTTTGCCTGCCTTTTGCGCTCTCTCACAAGCAACAGCGGATCGCCTCTTATCTTTATCCCACGATTTTTCATCGAGACAATCTAAAACAACACCTGCTTTTTCAATGGAAGAGATGAGAGCCGTTTTCGATTTCACTGAGCAAATGAGATAGCCATAGAGATGGGACAGACTAAGAGATAGCGCTTCTTGTTCTTTCTTTGCCATTTTTTCTGCATCGTGAATGACAACGATAGGATCTCCCCCAAAAAGAGAGGGGCTAAGAAGGGCATCGGAAATGTCCTTGAAATTGACTTCTGCCCCATTTAAAACAGTGAGAGGCTTGTCCCTAAAATACGTAAGGATAGCATCGATCCCGATAGATCTTTCATATTCATCCGGGATGGCTACCAAATAGCATCTTGCCAAATGATCAGGCGCTGCCGATGCAAGATGCTTTTGAAATGCGACGAAATTTTGATAACGCATCTAAAGGCCCCAAACAAAATCGATTTCTTGAACCACATCGGAATGGATGCTTAGATGGACCGGGCAGTTTAGCGCGAAAGCTTCCAGTTTTTCCCGAATTTGCGGTGAGGGCAAATGGGGAGAGCGTATCCGTATGATCAATTTTCCAACACGCCTTTTTGGAGATCCGGCCATCTCTTTTTCTACAGAGCCCTCGGCTCCTTCCATATCAAAGCCTAACTTTTTGGCATGCATTGCCATAATCGTCAAAATGCAGCTTACAAGACTTGCAGCAAATAAATCGGTGGGTGAAAAAGCCTTCCCTTCTCCTCCAATATCTTTGGGCGCATCCGTTATAATTTTTGCCCCCGAATCTTCATGCGTCATTTCAGTACCTAAATCACCCAAATAGCGCACTTTGATTTTTGTCATGGCTGAAGTATGGATCAAATTTTTTTGCTTTTCAAGAAGTTAAATTTTTTGTATCCTCTTCGTCCTTATGAGAACATACTTTTGTCTAAATATGGCTGCCCAGTGCCTATATTCTCTTCAAAATCCTCAGCAAGAAATCCTCGCTACCGCTGAAAAAGTGAAAACTTTTGCGATTGGATTGATTATTCTATCCATTGCGTCCATTTTTTTACTAATCAGTATCAATGCAGCCATTGGCATAATTCCAATGCTTGGGTTTATGTACCTTTGCACTGAAGTTCGAATCGTAGCAGATAACCTGCAAGAAATTTTAGAAAATCCCTACAAAAAACTCTATGCCGGTTATGCGATGTGCTGCTCGGATGAAAAGCTTTTTCGCTATGTTGCAGACAAAGCCCCCTTAATTACTTACTTTGGCCTCGCCTATATTGATCAACTAGGAAGACTATAACCTCCGCCGGAGCCAACCTTCACTCAAAAAATTTGGACTATCATCTTTCCTCCTTGACAATGGCCATTAGCAAGAGCTAATATAGGTGCCATGATTTTTTTCCGAAGAAAAAAAAAGGCAGCTCCTCCTTCTGAGCAGGAAAAGCCTAAATCCACAAAAAAAGCAGCTCCCTCTCCCCCTTTGGAAAATATTGTCCAAACAAAAGTCATCACCGCAGAAGGCTGGCGCCGCCTCATGGCAAAAAAGAAGTAATGATTTAGACCTCTTGCGTAACGGTCAAGGCTGAGATGCAAAGAGATCGCGAAGCAGGTTTGCATTGGCCGCGCGACTCGGGGTCCCCAAAGACGCATCGTCTTTGGGGTGAGGGAGCCGTAGCCGAAGGCGCCTACGGCGAGCACGGAAGCTTCTGTCCAATGCAAAGATGCGAGCGAGAATTTGCAGATCAGCTTTACTTGACCGTTACGCAAGAGGTCTCTATTCTTGTTTGAGGATTTCTTGGGCGAGCGCTCGGTAATCCTTGGAGCCGTTGCTATCTGGGTCATAGATGGTGATGGGCTTAAGGTGAAGCGCAGCTTCTGCCAGACGGATATTTTCCCGGATTACGGTTTTAAAGATTTGGTCCTGAAAACGGGATTGAAGCTGGCCCAATACCTCTTTTGAGTGCTTGGTTCGATGATCGACTCTGCAAGGCAAAATGCCTGTGATTTTTAGATTGGGATTGAGCCGATCTTTCACAAGATTGATCGTTTTTAATAGCTGTACGAGTCCATGCAGCGCCATGACTCTCGCTTCGACAGGAATGAGCACTTCATCCGCCATAGTCAAAGCATTGAGAGATAGGATTCCCAATGTTGGCGGACAATCAATGAGAAGATAATCCCATGGTCTTCCCGGAAGGTTTTTGACTTTCGTTTTTAAAATAATTTCTGAGGCAACTTCATTGGACAAAGCCTTTTCTACCCCTGATAAAAGAGGAGAAGATGTAACAATATGAAGCGACTCGATTGAAGTCTTTTGAATTGCATCTTCCAACTTCCCATCTTCAGTGAGAGCCTCAAATAGTCCCTTACCGTGATCTTTGAAGCCAAACCATAAAGAAGCAGAGGCTTGTGGATCAAGATCCATAAGTAAAACTTTCTTTTCTGCCTCAGCGATTGCTGCTGCGAGATTGACTGCAGTCGTTGTTTTCCCCGATCCGCCCTTTTGGTTTAGAATGGCAATTTTGCGCATAAGATGTGTATAAAAATTTTTACTTACTAAATCAAGCAAAAAAACATCCCTTTTGGTATAATGTTTAGGAAAAAATATGAGGAACTATGTTGGGGATCGATCTTAAAGGAAAAAAAGTTTTTATAGCCGGCATTGGCGATGACCAGGGATTTGGCTGGGCCATTGCAAAGACATTGGCAGAAGCTGGCGCTGTGATTTTAGTCGGCACCTGGGCTCCTATTTTGAAGATCTTCAAAACCTCTCTTGCAAACGGCAAATTTGATGCCTCCCGCCAGCTTAAAAATGGGCAAATGATGGAGATTGCAAAGATCTATCCGATGGATGCAACGTTTGACACCATGGCCGACGTGCCCCAAGAAGTGCGTGAAAATAAGCGCTATGCAGAGCTTTCCGGCTACTCGATCGAAGACGTGGTCAAGCAAGTGGAAGCCGATTTTGGACAAATCGATCTTTTTGTCCATTCTCTTGCCAATGCTCCCGAAGTGACAAAACCGCTTCTGGAAACATCTAGAAAAGGCTATTTGGCAGCGATGAGCTCATCCTCGTATTCCTTCATTAGCCTTCTTGCCCATTTCGGCCCCATCATGAATCCGGGCGGAGCCGCCCTTTCTCTCACTTATATCGCATCCGAGCGGGTCATCCCCGGTTACGGCGGAGGAATGAGCTCAGCAAAAGCAGCCCTTGAAAGCGATACTCGAACTCTTGCTTGGGAAGCAGGGCGCAAATGGGACATCCGCGTCAACACTATTTCTGCCGGCCCTTTTAGAAGTAGAGCTGCCCGCGCAATTGGCGTCATCGATGATATGATCAATTACTTTAAAGCCAATGCCCCTCTTACTAAAGACCTTGAAGGTGAAGATGTAGGATCTGCAGCAGCATTTCTCCTCTCCCCCCTAGCTAACGCAATCACCGGCACCGTTCTCTACGTCGATAACGGCATGCATGCCATGGGCCTTGCCATCGACAGCGCCGCCCTACAACAAAACAAAACGCCGGTGCCTGTCTAATCTTGCACCTTTTTACACAAATATTCACATTTGGGTAAGTAAGCTAAAGGATTTTTCGGATGATGTAATATCTCCAAACATTTCCTCATGCATTTCCATTTCGCTTCAGGACTTTCCCTCTCCACTTCCATCGGCTCTAATTTTTCCCCCTCTTTCTTTTCTCCTTCCACACCAGAACTCAACGGACGTATACTAGGTACCATTCTTCCTCCTCTAATTTAAAGAGGAAAAATGTTAACTGAACTACAATTTAAAGTTGCAAGGAAATCTCGGTAAGAATTTTACAAGGGGTGGTTCTTCGGAGGGTGCGGAGGGCAATTTGCCAATCGTAAGCTTGGTAGGGCTCTTTGGAGATTTGGGAGGGACGATTGGCTCTCAGAATTTGGCCGCAAAAATCTCCGGTGCCGTCGGAGAGGTAAAATCTCAATTGAATGGTGAGGGTGGGTGTTGCGATTTTTAGAGAGTCGCCGAAATAAAAAACCGATCCTTTTTTTCCATCAATGGTAATTTCGGTCTCGTCAGAAATGTTGCAAAAAAGGGCAGCTTCAATGAGAGTTTTTTGGTCTTGTGGAGGCTCGCCGGAAAGCGTAAAGGAAATGGTATTTGGGCTTTGCAATGTTCCGTTGGGAAAAGAGAGGCTATGAAGATTTGAGCCTTTCCAAAGAAGAGTTTCAGGGAGAAAAACATAAGGCTCATTTGGCAAAAACTTTGGATTTTCGATTGGGAAAAGAAGTGCAGCATGCAAAAGGGATGGATGGTCAGATAATCTTCCAACTCCGAGAATCCATTCGATCGGATGGGGCCTTGGCTCATATTTTTCTTGAGCCATTTTTTCACTAATGAAAACTTGTAGTTCCGGATAATAAGGCAAAGGGGGGAAATCTGCCCCTGTTAGCTGCTCGGAGATGAGCCAGTGATACCATTCCCCATCTGTTTTTGGGGTAAAGTGACAAGGCTCTTTTTGTAAGCTTTGGTACCTGTGTTCCCAAAGTGGAGGTCTCTCTTTTTGCTCAGCATTTTGTAAAACTTTTTCTAAAGCCTCATCTGCCTTGGCAAATTTTAAGACAGGGGCAACTTTGAGACCCATCCAGGAATCGTAACATTTTGGAAATTCATGAAGGTGAATGGGGAAATTACCATCAGGGGTTTGAAAACCTATGAGTCTCTCAATCAGTTCCTTCCCTTCCATGACCCCTTCTACTGTCTGGGAACGGAGGAGCGCCATTGCAAAGCAAAAATTTTCAAAAATGGGAACCGTATCGTCTAAATGGATAAATTTTGTTCGGGGGCTTTGCCTTTTTTTTGCAGCATTGAGGATCTTCATGTTGGTATTTTACCCATCTCTTGCAAAGAATGCATCGTCATTTCATAGTTATAGAGATGTTTTTTGCAGATCAGGTTTTGATTCCAAATGAAAATGGGGAACTAACCGCCCTTCCCTTCACTAGTGAGGCGAGCCAGGCCGCTACGACTGATATGGGGATGGCTCTTTTCAAAATGTTTATTACCCTCATTGCATTGGTTGTTCTTCTCTATGCAAGCTATTGGTTTTTGCGGCGTCTTATCCAAAACCGGATGGAAAGAGGGGTGGGAGAAAAATCCATTCAAATTTTAGAAAAACGGATGATCAGCCCCAAGACCATGCTCTATCTTGTCGCAGTGGACAATAAGAAAATTTTACTTGCCGAATCCCATCTTGAAATCAAGGGCCTCGAAACTTTTTCAGCCATGGATTCTGAAACACCTCAGAAAGAATAAAAAGAGCCTTTATTGAATTCGGCCCTTTGATCAATTCTCGAATTTTATTTTTACGCTTCGATCTCTTGGGTGTCTTTTGCAATGGCTTCCCTCATTAATGTATCTGCTTTGATATTTTGATATTTCTGGTAGTCCAAGACACCGAGATGGCCTTTTAACAAAGCTTGCGCCATTGCCAAAGGGACCTCTGCCTCAGCTTTTCGAACCTTTGCAATATTTTCTTGCTCTTCCGCAACAGCCATTGCCCGTCTCTCTTCCGCAGTTGCACGAGCTACCCGCATATCCGATTCGGCTTGATCGGCTCTGAGCCTTGCTCCAACATTTTCTCCGATTTTCAAATCAGCGATATCAATCGATAGAATTTCAAAAGCAGTTTGGGCATCCAATCCCTTTTCCAAAACGAGTTTTGAAATCTTTTGCGGCGATGCCAGCACCGCTTGATGGGTATCTGTTGCGCCAATGGCATTGACAATCCCCTCGCCAACCCTTGCAATCACCGTCTCTTCCGTAGCGCCGCCGACGAGCTGCCGGATATTGGTCCGAACGGTCACTCGGGCCCTTACTTTTAGCTCGATTCCATTTTTAGCAACGGCCAAGATATAGTCCCCTTTTTCAGGACAATCGATCACTTTGGGATTGACCGAGGTTTTCACCGCTTCAAAAAGATCTCGGCCTGCCAAATCAATCGCGGTTGCCTGGCGCCAATCCAAAGAAATATTTGCCTTATCGGCTGCAATCATTGCTCGGACTACATCATGAATATGGCCCCCTGCTAAAAAGTGGGTTTCCAGATCTGCTGTTGTGATATTTTTCAATCCGGCTTTAAAGGCAGTGATTCTTGCTGCGACGATGAGCCTGGGTGGAATTTTCCTCAAACTCATTCCAATGATATTGGAAAGGGAAATCGGAGTCCCCGATACAAAAGCCTGAAACCACAAGCTAATGAAGCGGGTTGTCATCAATGCTAAAATAGCTGCTAAGCAAATAATTCCTAGAATAAACGGTGTCATTTTTTTACCTCTTTTACAAATAGATGTGAACCTTGGCCACTCATGACTAAAATGGGAGTTCCTTTATCGATATACCCTGATTTAGATAGAGCCTCATAACTCTCCTCTTCAATCATCACAAAACCGGACGGTTTCAAATCAGTCGATGCGATTCCAAGCTTGCCGACCAACTCTCTCACATATAAAGAGGCCTGATAACCCTCTTGAGAGTCGTCGGAGATCATCCCCTTTTTAGCAATTCTCCATAGAGCAACCCGCACAACAACAAATGTTGCAGTTGCCAAAAACGCCATAAAGGCAAATAGGGAAAAAATATTTGGATTTTCCATGTAAAAGAAAAAACCTGATGCAATCAAAAGCGCAGCACCGCCTATTGCCATAATAGCTCCGGGCAGAAAGAATTCCAGAAAAATCAAAAGAAGGCCCAAGATTGCCAAACCAATTGGTATCATCATCATAATGCGAGGGCATTATAGCACTAAAGAGAGAAATTGTAAAATTTTATCGGCTGTAAATTGGATTTGGGCTTGGGTGTGAGCTGCCGATAAAAACCAAGCCTCCATCGAAGAGGGGGGAATATAGATCCCCTCCTTAAATAGAAACATAAATAACTCGTTAAACAATGCTCTTTCACAATGAATCGAAAACATCGATCCGGATTGGATTAATCTGATATTTGTCCCCTCAAGTGCTTTTCGGATAGGTTCTGTGAGTAAATTGGTCTTTCTTTCAAGCTCTTCATAAAACCCTTTTTTTTCTATCTCCTCTAAAGCAGCCAAGCCGGCTGCCACTGCGACAGGATTGCCGGAAAGGGTGCCTGCCTGATAAACCTCTCCAATCGGAGCCAATGCGTCGAGAATCTCCTTTTTCCCTCCCACAGCTGCAATGGGGAATCCCCCTCCCATAATTTTACCAAAGCAGGAAAGATCGGGATCGATTCTATAAAACCCTTGCGCTCCATGCAGCCCCACTCGAAACCCTGTAATCACCTCATCAAAAATCAAAAGAGCCCCTGCCCGCCTCGTTTCCTCTCGAAGCATTTCCAAAAATCCCCTCTCCGGCAAGATCACTCCTGCATTTGCAGCAACAGGTTCCAAGATCACACAAGCAACCTCTTTTGCCCTTGGATCATTCCGGAAAAAATTTTGTACCCCTGCAAAATCATTAAAACCCAAACAGATCGTATCCTGGTTCATCACTCCTTTGGATTTGAGGAGGAGTGCATCGGAGTGGCCGTGATAATGATTTGCAAATTGGATGACTTTTTTCTTTTCAGTAAAACCTCTTGCAAGCCTAACTGCCGTCATTGCAGCTTCCGTTCCCGTTGAAACAAGGCGGGATTTTTCAACGCTTGGAATCAGTTTTGTGAGAATTTCTGCCATCTTTATTTCGAGCTCAGTTGTAATTCCAAAAGAAGAGCCCATAGCCATTTGCCGTGTTGCAGCTTCTACAATTTTTGGATCGGTATGTCCTAAAATCAAAGAACCCCACCCCATGCAATAATCGATGTATTCATTGCTATCGACATCACGGATGACAGCTCCTCTTCCCGATTGCACAATCATAGGAAAAGGCATCCCAACGCTTTTAAAAGCTCGCACCGGAGAATTAACTCCTCCCGGAATCAAATCACAAGCTTTGGAAAAAATTTCTTTAGAATTGCTTCTCATGGCAGAATGAGGAAATTATGTATCGAGTGCTTTTATTATTTCCAGCATTTTGCTTCAGCTTAAGCTATGAAGTGCATTTTGTTGGACTTAATGATGCTGCATGTTTAAAAGCAATCGAAGAATCATCAGAGCTCGTATCATTGCAAAAGCGCCCTCCGGCATCCATCAACGGTCTTCGTTATCGGATGGCCTCCGATGCAAAAGAGCTGATCAACATTCTCCATGCCTTTGCCTACTATGACGCCGCAATTACCACCGATCTTGAAAAAATCGATGATCAAAATCAAAACTATAATGTCAATGTATTCATCAATAGCGGACCCCAATTTCCCCTCACAAAATATGAAGTATATCATGGAGAAGATTGCAAACAAATCGAAGGCTTCCCCAATTGCCATTATAGCCCCAAAGATCTTGGTTTAAATCTTGGAGAGCCTGCGCTATCGCTTACCATTGTCAATGCAGAGCTAAATATTTTAACAGAGCTATCTCGCTGCGGCTATCCTCTTGCATCCATTGAAAAAAGACGAGTGATTGTCGATATGTCGGACACTGAGGTAGAGGCTGCAGCTTGCATCCAAGAAGGCCCCCTTTCCAAATTTGGTCCGGCAACCATTTTTGGCCTAAAAGGGATCAAGACCAATTTCTTACTCTCGAAAATCGGATGGAAAGAAGGAGACATTTACAACTCTGATCTCGTCGAGAAAACGCAAGAAAGGCTTCTAAAAACAGAGCTTTTTTCCTCTGTCTATGTCTCTCATGGCGATCACTTAGATGAAATCGGAGAGCTTCCCATGAAAATCCGCCTCACGGAAGCAAAGCACCAAAAAATTGGCGTCGGCGCGTTTTATGGCCCTGTCGATGGTCCGGGCGTTACTTTTTCTTACCTCCATCGAAATATTGGCGGCAGGGGAGATATCTTAAGCGCAAGAGCAGATGTTTCTTGGGGACTTACTCTCGGAAATATCACCTACAAAATCCCCGATTTTCTAGCTTTTGATCAAACATACCGCGTCTTTGCAGAAGCATCGCGAGAAAATATCAAAGCCTATCATGCATTCATCTATCGAGGCGGCAATTATTTTGATTATAAAATCGATGAAAAAACCAACTTTTCAGCAGGGGCAAAAGTAGAGCATATCAATGTGTCTCATGCAGCAACAGACGGGACCTATTTGTTAGCGGGGCTGCCGCTTTTTATCCGCTATGACAATGCAGATAATTTTCTCGATCCCACAAAAGGATTTTCGATCGTTTACTCTGCAACTCCTTATCAATCCCTTTTCCACTCCAATGAGCATTTTGTCAAACAGCGCCTTACTTCAACTTTTTATATTCCCATCCGTACGCCAAGATTTGTTCTTGCGCTGAGAACCCAATTTGGCTCTATTGCAGGGACCGAAAGAGACAATGTCCCTTTAACCAAACTTTTTCTCGGCGGCTCGGAAGATGAGCTTCGAGGCTATCGCTACAAAACAGTAAGCCCCCTGAACCATCATCATAAGCCATTAGGCGGAAGATCTGCCATCTATGCAACTGCTGAAATCCGTTTGAAAATTACAAAAGAGATCGGCCTTGTTCCATTTGCCGATTTTGGAACAGTTACGAATTCTCAGTGGCCCGATTTCACAGCTAAATGGTTCAAATCAGTTGGAGGAGGCTTTCGCTATTTCACCTTTTTTGGTCCTTTAAGGCTAGATATTGGCTTTCCTCTAAATAAGAGAAAGATCGATCATAACTTTGAAATCTATGGATCGATAGGGCAGGCATTTTAATGAGGATATCCGCATGAAAAAATTCATAGCGATTTTAGTACTTGTGCTCTTTATCTTAGCAGGAGCAATTCTGATGCTCCTTCAAACCGATTTTGCAAAAGAATATTCAGAAAAAATGATTAATGATGCAGTGCAAAAATCAGGCTATCAAGTGAGTTGGGATAAAATCGAAGGAAAATTCCCCTATGCGATCGATCTCAAAAACCTATCCATAGAATCCGATGCATTTTCTCTCAAAGTTGATACAATAGAGACAAGACTCAACCTTTTAGGCCTCCTTAGAAATCAGCTCCTTTTTTCCGATGTCAAAGGATCCGGTATTGTTTGGCAAGAAAAAGAAGGAGCAGCAACTTTTGGCAAAGGTGCGCCAATTTCTGTCAAAGTGGATCATTTTTTATTTACAGACGTCCATGTAGATGAAATGGTGCTTAATCTTGAAGGCTCATTTCGCCTTGGGCAAAAAAACCGCTCGCTCTATCTCGATGTCACAGCTATTAGGCCGGAATTTCCCAATTCAAATGGCCACTTCATTGTCCATTTGGACAAAAATGGCCTCATCCAACTCAAAGGCTCTTTGCAGACGCCGACATTAACTGTTTTGCCGGTAGAGATTCCCTTTGATGCCGCAGCAGACATTCGATTTGCAATGCGAGGAAAAAAAGAGCATCTCATTGGAAAACTCTTTGGCACCGTCACTCCAAAATCTTTAGAGCTAGGCCCACTCAATCCCTATCTCGAAAATGAATGGGATGTAAGCTCTCGCATTAGCTTCGATCATGAAGGGTGGAAACTCACCAATATCGCAGCAACTAGCGGTAAGAATTCATTGGGAGGTGATATTGAGCTTTTGCCCAAAGGAGATTTTCAATCTGCGCATCTAAAAATCAAATGGGATGATTTTTTTGCAAAAGCGGTCTTGATGCCCCAAGAAAATGGCACCGCAGTTGTTCTCGATGCAAACTTTGCCCAATATAAACTAATACATAACATCAATGCCCATACAGAATTTCTCTATGCAAATCAAAGTCTATCAGGAAAAGGAAATGGGGACTTTTCCTTTCATGAAAAACCATGGAGGGCAAATGGCGATTTTTCTTGGGTCTTTTCAGGTCCCGTCGAGTTCACAAGATTACAAATCGAAGGATCCACAGTAGAGGCAAAGGGCCGTTTGGAAATCCGCCCCAATCAAATCCTCGCAGGAGAAACGGAATTCACAATAGGCAATCTCCATGAGTTGAACGATGATATTTATGGAAGCGCTAACGGAAAAATCGATTGGCTTATTTCTCAAGGTAAGCAAGTTGTTACTGTCGATGCTGAGGCCACCGGTTTTTACTGGAAAGATCTTTTTGCAGAAAAACTTCTCATTGACACCTCTTTAATTGACCCATTTGAAACGCCGCAAGGAAGAATCACTATCGATAGCTCCGATGTCAAATGGCATGAGCTTTTTTTGGATCGGATCCGATTTGAGACCCTTCTTTCGGGAGTTGAGTGGCCCTTTACAATTGGCGCTTTTGGCAAATGGTCCCATCCCCTTGTTCTAAATACTTCAGGACTTTGGAATTATAAAGATTCCACACTGAAAGTTACTTGCAACTCTGCAGAGGGAAGTTTTTACTACCATCCGATAACTCTGCAAAAACCCGCTAAATTTTCGTATGGCCCAGATCATTTCTTAGTTGATGGGCTTGACCTCGCCGTTTCCAATGCAAGGGCAACATTTGATGCAAAAAGAGACTTCGATGATGCGGCAATATCCCTTGTATTAGAGCATTTTCCCCTCGATATGTTGTCTCTCAATCCACTCGATGTGAAAATCGAAGGGGAAATTGATTGCTCTTTAAGTCTTCAAGAAAAAAAAGGAAGTGTCACAGGAGAAATCCTAGCAAATGTGCAGCATGTGGAAGTAGCATCTCAAGAAGAAGAAATGCCCCAAAGCATCAAAGGCTCTTTGCAGGGTGATTTGAAAAACGAGCGGCTTAATCTCACAGCAAGTATTTTACCGCTTGTTAAATTTGATCTTTCTCTTCCGGTTCAGATCTCTTTAATCTCGCCAAAATGGCATCTTCTTTTTGCTGAAGATGTGAAAGGTAATCTGGAACTTAGAGGCAAAGTGGAGGAGATCCTTGACTTTTTCGATCTTGGGCCTCACCGCATTGAGGGCGATATTCTTTGCGAGCTGAGTCTAAAAAATACACTGCAAAATCCAAAGACTCATGGAAAATGTAGCTTAGAGAATGGATACTATGAAAATTACATTACAGGAACAAAACTTACCTCCATGAAAGCATCGGCCAAAGCGGATCAAGACAAACTCATTTTGGAAACCTTAAGTGCAAAAGATAATGGAGGAAGTGTTGAGGCAACAGGAGAGATCCATTTACTTGTACAAGATGCTTTACCCTATCATTTTGATATTACCATCACAGATTTCAAAGTGAGCCAAATCGATCTTGTTACGGCTGAGGCGAATGGAAAAGTGCGACTTGAGGGTGATTTATTGGGAGGGGTTGCAAAAGGCAATATCGACATTATCGAGAGCGATCTTCATATTCCAGAAAAGCTTCCTCGCAAATTTCCTAATTTGACCGTAGTCTATCGCAATCCGACAAAACCTATGAAAGGATCCGAAATAGATGAAAAATTTCCCTATCCTTTAACTCTCGATCTATCGGTGAGAGCTCCTGAAAAAATTCTCATTGAGGGAAGAGGGCTAACATCGGAGTGGAAAGGGGATTTTCATCTTGGCGGCACATACACTTCAATTGCAGCACAAGGCAAATTGGAGCTCATCAAAGGAGAATTTCAATTTTCAAATCGCCATTTCAAATTGACAGATGGAACCTTAAGCTTTAGCGGTAAAGAAAAAGAAATGCCCTACCTCAATTTAGGAGCCGAAATCACCATTAAAGATACGCTCATTTCTGCCCGAATCAAAGGCCCTTTGAATAATCCGCAGTTAACATTCCAATCAAATCCCCCTTTGCCGCTTAGCACCATCATGAGTTATCTTCTTTTTGGACAAGAGCTTGCTGAAATCAATAGCTTTCAAGCGCTGCAGCTTGCAAATTCACTCGCCTCCTTTGCGGGAGCAGGACCCGATGTTTTGGAAAAAACAAGAAAAGCTTTAGGGGTCGATCGGCTCAACATTGTCACCGTGCCCAGTGGAAAAGATGAGCTGGAAGAGACGATTGCGTTGCAAGTGGGAAAATATGTCGCAGAAGGGGTTTTGGTCTCGGTTACCCAAACTGCTGAAGATGCTTCGGCAGACATCAACATCGAAATCGATGTTGGGGGCGGCTGGATCGTACAACTAGAGAGCGATCAGCGTCAAGAACAAGGAAAATTAACCGTCAAATGGACCCACAACATGTGAGGGGGTAACTATGTCTTTGAATACATTACCTGCAGATCTGTACAATCAGGTGCTGCCTTACACCAATAGGGCAACTGTTGCAAGTCTAACGCAAATTTCCAGCAATAACCACCTCTATTTTCAAGCGCATCAAGAAGAATTTTATATCTCTTCTACTCCCTTATTGCATTTGATTTCAGAACATTCCAATTTAGTTCCAAAATTTCGAAAAAATTATAAAGATCGACTTCCCATTTTAGATAGCTATGTCCAATTTGCAATCGATATTAGTAGCAAGCTCTCTGAATTGGTCTATGCAAAGAATCGACATCAGTTTGGCTTTGCCGATCTATTCAAAAATTTCTACCAATTTGTAACCAATCATTCCGATCAAATTCAGCTTGTGGAGGGAAATCCGGATGTAACAATAGAGGAATTGATCCTTAAAACGAATACAATCTCCGAAAAGGATCTTTTTCTTGCAGCTTGGCTTCTCGATGATAAGCCGCTAGCTACCTCTTTTCAGCCGCATGAAATGGATCCAAGGATCATCGATTTTGGCGCCTATTTTGCGCTTCGATCAGGTTGTGTAGAAAAATTTTCCCAAATGCTTCCATTTACTTCGATTTGCCAAAATAGTTTTTCTTTCCCTTTCAATCCCGGACAATATCCGATTTGGAGCTCGGAAGTTATTAATATTTTCTTAACTGGTGCAGTAGAAATCAATAGTAGGGATGTGTTTAAATCCTTGCTACGCATCGAACAACCCTATGCGATCAATACTGCTTTAATCTACCTAGCAAAAACTAATCAAAGAGAAGCAATAACAATACTTTTGGCGCATACGGATCATACGATAACTACTACGCAATATTTAGTAACGAAAGGCTATGCAAATCTTCGGCTTCTCACCCATCCTCCTCAAATTTCCCAAGCCCTTAATCTTGCAATCTTACACAACTCGCTGGAAGCCTTCCAAGCTATTTTAGATGGAAGGCCGGGAAATGCGATCTCACAGGAAATCCTTGAGAATTTAAAAGAGCAAATCCAAACTGCCAATCATTTGGTAAACCTTTCCCGCCGCCATCTTTTCCTCTGGATCCTTGAGAATGAAATCGCCCAGAGATATGGTCAGGCTTAGGCTCTTCTTCCGATAATCCTATCAGAAACTAGAGTGGTAACAGCTTGCATAAGCCCTTGGATTAATGCTTGGACGAGTGCTTGAGCTACAAACTGAACTGCAATCGGAATTCCATAAGCCATATTATCTATGGTCTTGTCAAAAAAATCAGACGCCCGTTGGTCTTTGGTTTGGAACCATGCAACAATGGCACTGATGGAAGCAGCTGCCAATCCAATAGCTAAAATGCCAAAAGCTACTGCAGATGCTGTCGTTGCTGTTGTCGATGCGGCTGCCATCGCGCATGCGGCGGTTGCCACTCCTAATGCTGTAACTGTCACTGGTGCTGCTACATGTACAAGTTTCATAAATAATCTCCTTATTCCATCTAAAAGGGGGACATCTTAACAAAAAAGCAAAAAAATGAGAACATCTTTTTTATGAATTCCATCAGCTGGATAAAATCTTTTCCTCTTGATCTTTGGGACTTACTCCCCATCTATGATTTTGAAAACGATCCTATTACTCCTACGAGCCTCGCAGGCACTTCTAAAAAAATGTATGCATTCATAACTAAAAAATGGGAGCTTTACTTTTCAAACCTAGCTCAAAACCACTCATTTGTTCATCAATCCAAGTACTTCCGAAATGTCTCTCCCTACCAAAAATGTGTAGCCTTAGACCGGTATTTGAAAATTGGAACAAAAATCCATGAAGTAAGAACCCTAGTCCCTCAAAATGCTTTCCAAACCATCAAAAAATTAAAAAATTTTTCGCAAGAAGATCGCTAAAGTCAAGAATCTCCAAAAGAAGCACTAGATAATAATGATCTATTTCTTGCTGCCCTTTTGCAAGATGATGATCTTTACTTGGAAACTTTTGATTTGCTTCAAATCCCGCAGCAAACAGCCGATTTTGCAGGCTATATCTGTCTCATTGATGGCAAAACCAATGCTCTCAAAAACCTCGCCCCTTTTATGACTCTTTCCAATCCCCCTAGAGCGATTCAATTCCTAAAGGAGGCAGTGAGGGAAAACCAAAGAGAAATCCTCCAATTTATCATTACTTCTGCAAGGCTTGATCCAAATTATGCCATCATGGTTCTCATCGAAGAAAATTGTCCTTGGGCCATCCGAATCTTGTTGCAAAATTGCACCGTCGCCTTACATGCAAGGCAAGAGTGGGCCCCTATCGGTCTTTTTTCTGCAATAAAAGAAGCAGCTTACCGCAATTTTAAAGAGTCTTTGCAGGCAATTTTTGAAGAACTTTCCGGCGATGCAATCCCACTAGAAATTTTAATCAATATTCGAAATCTCTTTACCAATTATTCTCCCGATTTTGCATTACAACATTATGATTGGGTCATGTTGAAAGACCACCCCGATAAAGAAGGAATGATCCAACTTTTTAATGAGCAAATCACCATCAGGCAGGATCCCATTGACAATTTTTTATTATCAGAGCTATCCTTTACCTCTTAAAAAAATCCCTAAGGGTTGCAGGCAAAATCCTTGGGAGCTATAGTGAAGGCGGGCGTAAGCCACTGGTATAAAATAATTTGAGGGAGTCAAAAATATGGAAATCACATTAGATGATCCAATAGGACCAATAGAAGATGTAGTAGGAACCGATCCAGCTCTTGTCCAGATACCAAAAAGCAATCTGGAAGAAAGAGTGGAAGAAGTCTCGATGGCAACAATCGCGCATCTTGCAATGCAGAGAGAGGCTATAGGAAGTTTAAAACTCAAAAACTTAACCGCACAAGTCCAAAACCAGGTAAAGGCGATCGATCTTCTTTTGGATATGAGCCAAGAGCTCACCTCCTTGCCTGATGATGTAGAGGTGCATGAGCTTACAGACAAAATGAAAGAAATTCTGCAAAATCTAGAAGTGGGCCATGGGATCACTCTATTCAAAGAAGATGTGAAAATCACAAAAGAAAAGCTTGCTGAGTTTAAAGCCCAAATCGGTGCAAAAGTCGATAAGCTAAGAACTGAGCTGCAAACCACAGTTAGCACAGAAATTCAGCCGGAAACGCAAAATTTGCAAAACATCATGAATATTGTGCAAAACATCTTCCAAAACTTTACAAGACTCGTTCGAAAAACTTTGGAGCTTCCAAGATAATATGGCTGCTGTACGTTTAGATGATGTTCCTAATAACTACTTGCTTGCTCTCGTCAAAATGCATCAGGGGGTTGAGGGGGTAGTTTCCAAAGAAGTCCGAATCTTCAAGGTGGATAACAAGCGAAGTAATGATGCAATCCATAAGCTGGAAAAAGAAAAAGACGAAGCGCTTGAGAAAAATGCAAAAGAAGTTGCTGCCAAAACCCATTGGACGGTTATGGGGACAATTTCCCAATATTTTTCTTCCGGTGCAATGGTAGCTGTTGGCCTTTCCCTTGGGCTTACCGGCTGGGGAACTCTTCTTCTGGCCTCCGGCATTTTTGGCCTTGGCAACCGCTTTGTCAAAGATACAGTCGGTTGGAGGGCAATTACTTCCTGGTTTAGCAAATCAGTAGAAACCCAAAAAAAATTAGCAGGCCGGATTGAATCCGGGCTTTGGTATGCCGAGATGGGAACAGGTCTTTGCGGAGGAGTTGGTGCTGCTCAGGCAGGCGCCTTTACAAGGATTCTTGCCAACCCTATGCTCGAACAAATTCGCAACATCGCGCAAGTCATCCAACTTTCCGGATCCGGAATACAAATGACATCCCAGCTTGGAAAAACCGCATCAGAAAAAAGGATGAACGATCTTTATGCAACGATGCGCCGCTTGGACGCCTATTCGGAAAGAATTAGCATGGATACAACCAGCGAAGTGACCAATCTTCGCAATATGATGGATACAGCTTCTTCCATCGGTGAAGACATCGAAAAAACAATTAGAGATGCTCAGATAGATATATAAAATATTATGGCTAATCTAACTAACACCCGTGAACGCTTGCGCTTGCGTTACCGTTACCGACCCGTTCACCCCAACCCATTCCCGATGCTTTCGAAGATGATCGGCGTTAACGGGCAAGGATCGGAAAACGGTAACGAATCACGATCGGGAAACGCACAGGGGTCCCCGAAGACGCATCGTCTTTGGGGTGGAAGCGCAAACGTTCACGGGGTTTCGCAGGTTGAAATTTAACTTTAATAAGGAGAGAAAATATGACATTAGCAATCAATAACGAATCACAATCGGTAAATGCAAACGTTCACGGGGTTGTCGGGGATCTACCGGAAAATTTCAATTATGTGATTGAAATCCAAAAGCTCGTAGCTCAAATTCTGATTGAGCAGGGCCGGATGTCTTCTAATGATCACGACTCGATTGAAAAGATGAAGAAAAAGTATATGGCAGCTACATTAAAATATGCGGATCTTCAAGGCAATTTTGGAACGGCCAATCTATTGAGTAGCCTGGGAGCTTTTGCCTTATCAAGTACCCGTCTTTTCATGCTCAATGCTGATGATCGAGAAATCGCTAAGGTTCTTGCAGAAAATGTCCCTTCTCTTTTCGGGATGTATACCTCGGGCATCCAGGCTGAAATGCATAAAGCAAATGCGGAAAGCCAGCTAAAGATGGAAGAATACAGGACCAAAACAGCTGCAAAGCAATCCGATGGCAATGCAAAACAAGATTATCTCTCCCTTTTGCATTCTGTTCTTGAAAACATGAAACGTGCAAGCCAAGCGGGCGGATAAGGCGTTTGACCTGAATGGGCGTTTTCCCTACTATGCCGATGTGGGGGGAAAGTGATTGCGATTCGGCAGTTTGCCATTTATCTTGAGATGATTGGGGAGTATGTTTCTTTGGTCATTGATGTATTTTGGGCTGCTTTAAAAAAACCGCCTCCATGGAGGCTCATCCGCGAGCATTTTTTCCATATCGGAGTGATGTCGTTATCGGTCGTTGCGATTACCGGTTTTACTACAGGCTTTGTCCTTGCTGCTCAATCGTTTTATCAGCTCGCCGATAAGGGGCTTACAGGAGTTACCGGGGTTCTTGTCGGAAAAGCGATGATCACAGAGCTTGGACCAATCCTAACCGCATTTATGGTTACGGGAAGGGTCGGATCATCGATGTGCGCAGAGCTCGGTTCGATGAAAGTGACCGAGCAAATCGATGCCATGCGTTCAATGGCAGTCAATCCAAATTCCTATCTCGTCGCTCCCCGCTTTATTGCCGGAATTTTTATGATTCCCCTTCTTACCCTCTTTACCACCATGATGGGCATTTTTGGAGGCTATCTCATTGCAATCGCCCTTTTTCATATGTCAGCTGCCAGTTATTTCGACCCCATGCGGCTACACATCAGCCTTTTTGATGTCTCAAGCGGCGTGATCAAAGCCTTTATTTTCGGCACTATCCTGGTCACTGTCTGCTGCTACAAAGGGCTGAAAGCAACAGGAGGCGCTGCAGGCGTTGGCAAAGCAACGACGCAAAGTGTCGTGACCAGCTATATTCTCATTCTTCTTTCCGATTTTGTGTTGACGCTCCTTCTGAATCTGGTCAATCAAAAACTTAAATATAGCTGGCTGCAGTGATCAAAATTCGGAACCTTTGGAAAAAATACGGCACAAATGCAGTTCTTAAAGGACTCAACTTAGATGTTCAAAATGGGGAAATTTTAGTCATTTTAGGAAGATCGGGTGTAGGTAAAAGCGTCCTTCTTCGCCATATCATTGGAATTGAAAAGCCCGATTGCGGAACCATTGATATTGATGGACTTAACATCACTTCCCTGAAAAAAAACGAGCTTTATTCTGCAGTTCAAAACATGGGAATGCTCTTTCAAGGAGCTGCCCTTTTCGATTCGATGAATATTGAGGAAAATACCGCCTTTTATTTGAAACAGCACGGCTGTCCTCAAGATACATCAGGCAAAAAGTAAAAGAGGCTCTTGCCATGGTAGGCCTCGATGGAACGGAAAAAAAAATGCCCTCTGATCTATCGGGCGGGATGAGAAAAAGAGCTG
>CAZXLK010000005.1:0-39915 GCA_964641775.1 uncultured bacterium
CGATCTCTCTTCTCATGTGGCTGATCCTAATGGCCGCCTCGCCATCCACTGTTTTTATTAGCGCCACCTCAGGCCCCTCCACCCTCTTCCTCAACTTCATCACCTTCATCCTCTCTATCTATTCCTTTATCCTTCTTCTCCAATCTCTTAAAGAAGTCCAAGAATTCAGCACAACCAAAGCCTTTCTTAATATTATCCTTGTTTGGTTAACTACCTGGGTAATAACCTTCATTATCTTCTTTATAGTTAGATATTTCTTGTAACACTTAAACCGATACCGTGACCGATACCGTGACCGTGACCGATAAGCGGGATCGGGCACAGGCACGGGCACGGGCACGGGCATCGGTAACGGATTATAATTACCTAAAACTAAATGGATCCATTTATTTGAACAATAATTATAAATTGTGTTAATTTAATTTATGGGGGAATTATGAATCCATGGTGGAGTATTTGGACGGAGCCTAGGGCGACAATTAGTAAGATTGTTAGGGAAAACCCTAACCGCGATCTTTGGATTTTAGCTGCTATCTATGGATTTCTTTCTCTAATCAATATCTTTCAAGCCTTCGTGGCTGGCCAGAACCTTCATTTTGCAACCATAATCATTTTGGCTGTAGTCATCGCCCCATTTTGGGGGATGGTAGTCTTTACTATCTGGAGCTGGGTGGTTTACCTCATTGGCAAGCTATTGAAAGGAAAGGCAAACTACACCTTTGTCCGGGCAGCATTTGCATGGTCAAATGTACCGTTATTAATAAATGTAGTTTTATGGATCATTCTTTTGGCCGTTTATCGAAACTCTCTCTTTTTAAGTGCCGAGCCAAGCGGCGGCCCCTTGGGACTTTTACTGATCGCTTTGATCGTCAAAGTGATTGTAATGATTTGGTCGCTTGTCATTTATATCAATGCTTTGGCCGAAGTTCAAAAATTTTCGACTCTTCGATCGATTGGGAATATCGTCCTCTCCTGGATAGCCGTTGCTGTTGTTTTCTCTATTCTTTGGCTGCTTATTGCATATTTTACAAATGCATCTCTAAGCCCATCTCAGGCTGCATTTAATCTAACTTTAAGGATGTCTATATGAAAAAAATAAGCCTTCTGATGTGTTTGATGCTCAGCGTTTTTGCTTTTGACACCAAAAATGGGGAATGCTCCATTGGCTTTCCGTCAGAGCCCACCCTCGTTCAGCAATCTCTGCAAGTCGCAAGCGGGGAGCTTCTCTATTACGACATCTATTTGGCCCCTTTCCAGGATAAGGGGGTCTACATGCTCCTCATTGCAACCTATCCTCAACCCATTGCAAATGGCAATGAAGCTGCAGGTCTTCAAGGTCTTGTCAAAGGCATTGTCGGCCACAGTCCTGAAAATCAGCTTGTTTTTGCAAAGCTCATTGATTATCAGGGCAGCCCAGCTATGAGCTTTTTGGTTCACAGTTTAGCAAATTACTTTCGGGGCCAAGCCTTTATGGTTGATAACAAGCTCTTTTTGATCGCCATGGAAGGAAGAAAAACAGAATTGGATGAAGGAACTTTTAACCAATTCTTAGAATCTTTTAAACTTCAGAACCCATAATCTAGGCCTACGCCTGCATAAGGCGCGCCTTGTACATCGGTGTATAAGGCGTGATGCCCGTAGCGGTTTTTGATATAAAAACTTCCACCAAAATTATATCCTGCATAAGCTTCAATCTCCATCCGAAGAAACCTCTCGTAGCGGACATTCAACTCAGCTCCAATCGTTGAATAACAAAAAACTGATCTGGGCTGCGGCTCTTTACTTGCTACCCGAAACCGCTCTTTCAAGGGCCTTCCTGCTAAAGAGACCCGCCAGTTTTTATCAATATGATACTGAATGGAATACATAATGGGAAAAATCGCTTCAAAGGTCCAACATTTATTGGGGGAAAAGTCGAGTCCAATGACGGGATAAACGGGGGCAGCTTCCATGCCAATGGTTGCAAAAGCCCCTACATGGTAGTGCCATTTTCGATGCAGCTCATACCTTCCCCAAATCAAAAAAGAAAACAAACTATAGGTTCCGGGATGATTGAAGTGATCGACATCGATATTATAATTGGCCCTAAGGATCCAGCGCCAATTGTCAAGACCCATGGAAAAAAAGAGGAGACCAAATTGCATATAATTAAAATTGGTCTCATGGAATTTTGGGTTTTTATTCCAATCCATTGTAAAATTATCCCATTCCACGCGAGGGGTAAAAAAGGTAGTTTTCGATAGGGGAATGAGAAGACTGACATAGGCATTGGATTTTCGAAAATAAAGATCGCCCCCCTCATCTTCAATATCTGCTCTTCCAATCCAAATTGCATTTCCCCCAACATGCACTGGATGAACATCCCACCAAGTAAGGGGAATGGATGGTTCCTCATCGCATATTAAAAGATAAGGAATAAACAATAGTATTATTACTTTTTTCACGATCTCTTTCCAATCATCCGCGCATATTCTTTTTAATGCAATTCTTTAAATCTAAGATTTAGTAACATCTGTCAAAGTCTTAAAATGGGTTTTTGCGATCTTTGGAAAAATCTCAGCCCCATATTTTGCAAAGATCTTTTTGCCAACTGCAACCACTGGCGCTCCTGCCCCTTTTGGCAATTCAATTCCATGTTCTTCCGAGAGCTTTCTCAAGCCATCGAGAAAGCCATCTCTTGCAAGAATCGATGCCGCAGCAACAACCAAGTCTTCTTCTCCCCGCACCTTTTGGTGCAAATTCACGTTGATCTTTTTCTGATTAAGGGCATTTTCCATCACATATTTATCTGCAAATTGATCGAGTATGGCCTCATGACAATCTGTCTTTCGAATTACATCTTCAAGGGCTGCCGCATGGGCCCAACCAAGGAGGCGGTTGAGATTTTTAAATTTGGCAATGAGCTCATTGTATTTTAATGGAAATAACCGAATGACCGTAAAAGAGTAGGATTCTCGAATTTTTCCTGCCATTTTTTTGATCGTCCCATCGCTCATCGTTTTGCTATCGCGAACGCCAAGCTGATGCATCTTTTTGATCCCATCGCTGTCTGCAAAAACGGCTGCTACGCAAAGAGGGCCAAAAAAATCCCCTTTTCCTGCCTCATCCATTCCAATATGGGGGACAGTATTTAGATGAGCCTCTGCATGGGAGTAGCGAAACTCTTTCAAAATTTCCGGCTCAAGATAGAACTCAAGAAAAGCGTCCTTTTCTTTTCCTTGAACGGTCAAACTTCCCGATTCATAAAGGGTGCAAGAAACCCCTTTTTTCTTCGCAGAAAAAATCGTGTAGGGTGGTTTTGTCAGCTCAAATCCTTGATCTTCCAGATCGGCTTTGAGCTTATCGGCAAGAGCAACATCAATCTTTGCTGTAAAGGTGGCCGGCTTCATCGTGCTTTATTCTAATTACTCATCTTGATACTATCAATAGTTTTGGAGTGGAGGATAGCATGAGTGAAAAGCTCGGGACAGTTTTTAAATCGAAACGAGAAGAGATGAATCTCACATTGAAAGAAGTGGAAAATGCCACATCGATTCGCACTCCCTACTTGGCAGCTATCGAAGAGGGAAGAGCCCTCCAATTTCTTTCTCCCGTCTACGCCCAAGGCTTCATTAGGCAATACGCGCAATTTCTCGGGTTTGAAGTAGAGAAGCTCACCAAAGACTTTCCCGAAGCCTTCCGCCCCACCATGGAAAGGCAGGAATTTTCTTATGGAATCGGAACTTTGGAAAAACGAGAAAGCCCCCAAGGGAGCATCCGCTGGATGCCCAATCTCATCTGGGGCTCTTTGATTCTTGCCTTAGGCCTTGCCGCTTGGTACTTCGGCAAATGGATCGGTGCTTTTTAATAGCCCTTTCTGTATCCTATCTTTTTAATAATGAAACTTTTACATTTTATTTTAATTTGTATTCTTTTGTGTTCATGTAGTTATCGTTATGGCATGGACCAGCAAGCATTGATAAAGATCCAGGATAAGAAGACCTTTTGGGCCTGGAAAAAGGGGCGAATCCATTACATAGAAAGAGGGAAGGGGGCTCAGCATGTTGTTCTTCTTCATGGATTTGGGGCAAATACCTATACCTGGAAGAATCAAATAGATCTCTTGGCCAAAGGGGGCTTTCATGTATGGGCCATCGACTTTTTGGGCTTTGGCTTGAGCGATAAGCCCCTCAATACCGAATACTCGATAGATCTCTACCGCGAGCAAATTGTGGATTTCCTTGAAGCGAAAGGGATTCCAAAAGCCCATATCATTGCCAATTCCATGGGCGGCACAGTTGCCCTATCCTTAGCTTCTCAAAGCCCCGAAAAAACCGCCTCTCTCATCCTCATCGACCCTTTAGCCTACCCGGTCAAAATGCCTTTTGCTTACTCTATGGGCAAAAGACTGGGCAAAATGATGATCCCCTTTTTCACCCGAAATCTAGTCCACCAAACCATGAAAAAGATATACCATGACCCTGCCAAGATCACAGAAGATCTCCTGGATGCCTATTGGCTACCCTATCAAATGGAGGGGGGGCGAGAAGCCGCCATCAAAATCCTCAATTCCTTTGACCCAGCCAGCCTAACCGAACTTAGCCAATCTTATCCCGATATGCAAATGCCCATCCTTCTTCTCTGGGGCGAAGATGATCGGTGGATACCCCTCTCTCATCTTTTAGCCCTACAAGACGTTTTCCCCCATGCCCAATCCGCTACCATCTCCCACTCCGGGCATACCCCCCAAGAAGAGACGCCTGAGCAGGTTAATTCCTTGCTATCCCAGTTTTTGCTTTCCCTTAGCCCATTATAATATAAAGTAATTCATTGATAATTAAGATTATTTAACGTATAATTATTAATAAAATTAAGGTGATAATTATGATAAATACAACCCATACTTCACGAGTACTTAAAGAGACCGGTAAAATATATTATCAAGATCAGATAAAAAAAATACAGGGCGATTCTGATAAGCAACAAGTCGAAAAATCTAAAATTGAATCTACAAGAAACGAATTTGCACGGAAAGAAAGAAACTGGAAGTTAATAACAATCGCAACAGCTGTTGTTGCTATCACTGCTCTTGTAGCCTTTTCTATTCTCCTTAGCCCTTATGCTCTCTTGGCAGCTCCACTTGCATTAGGCCTCATCTTAAGAGCATATACAAATGCTGGAGTTTACGAACGTCTCAAGGGTCATGAAAATGAGAGATGGAAAACCGAAAACAATACGTTCGAGAAACTTACATGTGAAAAAAGCGCAAATGAACGTCGCCTTAATTTTTGTGAAAGCGAAGGCGAAATTGTATCACAAGTAACTCGAGAAGCATTATTAAAAATATTCATAGAGTCTGATGAAATATGAAAATTTCTTGTATTTGCCCATTTTTTCATGAGTCTAATGCAGTTCTTCCGGAAGTTAAAACTGTGAAAACTGTAGAAGATCAAAGAATCGCGAAAGTTTGTTATGCTTTGCCACTCATCGCATGGACAATTGTTGGGATTTTATTTGTTACAGGTTTATGGGTTCCTGCAACTGCTGCCCTCATTGTTTTTGGTTCTTTAACTCTTCTTTCAGTATTAGCGGGTGTTTATTTTCAAAATAAAAAAAGACCTGTAAGAATGACCGCCTTTGATAAAACTTTAAAACCTTCGGTTGTTTCGAAATTATTATCTCCAGTAAAAACAAGGGAACAAAAGCAACTTGAAAAGCTTGAAAATGGAGAAAAAAATATCTATCAATCGATCGAAACTCTCGATCAAGCAGAAAAAGAAGAGATAGATAAAAAGGAAGCTCTAATTATGAACTCTCTCAAATATCATAATTCATTTTTTTATGATGAAAATATTCCTGATTGGGTAGAGTTTCAAATCCTCTTTAGAATAAAAGAACGAATCAAAACAAGGGGAGATGCATTAGTGCAAACGATCCCTCAAGATGATCCGTTTATCGAAGAATATCGCAAACTCATCAATCATTATCATTAACCCGCTAGGCAAATAAGAGTAAACAAAGGGGTTAGCGAGGCAAAGCCAGATCAAAGCGAAGCGGTCCGACCGACGAGGGCCATAGCCGAAGGCGCCTATGCCCGAGGATTGATATGGCAAAGCCGTAGCAAGTCCTTTGTCTCTTATTTGCCTAGCGGGTTAATAACATCAAATTCCTGGAAGGAAATGTCCTCTTTCGATATGGTCGAAAGGTATGGAGTCGTTAGGGGATTATTGTATCCAAAAAGAATTGGGCTTTGGCGCTTTTGGCACGGTCTATTTGGCAGAGCATCGGTTTTTAAAAAGAGCTTTTGCTCTGAAGGCTTTGCCGGAAAGTATCACGCAAGATCCCTTGTTCATTCGAAAATTTGAAGCAAATGTCGCAGATCTTGCGAGTTTAGATCATCCCAATATCTTAAAAATCCACAATGTCTCTTGCCAAGATGGCAAATACTATGTTGTCACCGATCCCATTGTCGATTCTAGCCAAGAAACAATGCATTTGGAGCGGTTTTTAAGGTTAAAAGGCAAAGCCCTTCAAGAAGATGAAATTGAGGGGATGCTTAGCCAAGTTGCATCAGCAATTGATTATGCACATCAAAAAGGTGTGCTCCATGGTTCATTGAAACTCACAAATATCTTAGTTCAGGCAAAAGGGGATGGAGTGCAGCTTTTGCTCTCCGATTTTGGGCTGACCCGTTTGATTGGAGATGGAATTGCCCTCAGCCGAATTTATGAGCTCATTGCAAAAGATTTTTCAAATAGCCGCCAGTTTTTGCATCATCTGGCCTTTTTAGCTCCCGAGCAAAAGGAAAACTGCATCCCTTGCAGCACAAAAGCCGATGCTTGGAGCTTTGGAATTTTAACCTATTATATGTTCCTG
Organism: uncultured bacterium; assembly: GCA_964641775.1. GTDB lineage: Bacteria > Chlamydiota > Chlamydiia > Chlamydiales > SM23-39 > CAIPFQ01. The sequence goes on from CAZXLK010000005.1 coordinate 6,856, forward strand.
CAAAAACTCCCCGAGGGCTGTTTTGATCTTCCCTCTAAGATCATTGCCGATCTCAAATACAATTGGGATTTATTCATTTCCCGCTGTTTGCAAACAAATCCCAATGTTAGGCCGCAAGATCTAACACTGGCTTTGCAAGAATATACGAGAGCGCCCCGCACCGTCCCCACTGAAATGGTTGATTTAGGCGGTGTGGAACAAAAAATCGACAACATCAATCAAATCACTTTTGAATTCAATCAAAGACAACAGCAAGCAGAATCTTCCGGCGCTCCAAAACCTATCCTCAAACCACAAGAGCTTGCAAGGCCACAATTTGATCCCGATCCAGGGGCAATCTTTCAGCAAACAACGGTCGTTTCTCATTATACTCCGGTGCAGGTCGAATCAGATGAAATTGAGCCTCTTTTAACTGAGATGATCGTGATTCCCGGGGGAGCGTATATGCGTGGCAGCGTTGAAGGGGCCCGCGATGAAATGCCTCGCCATGAAGTTCGACTTCCCAGTTTTGCTTTGGATATCCATCCCGTAACGAATGAGCAGTTTGTCCGATTTTTGCAGGCAATGGGAGGAGAAAAAGACCATAATAACAATGACATCATCCGCCTTCGAGATGCCAGAGTCAAAAGGTCGGCAGGAAAGCTCCTTATTGAATCGGGTTATGCAAAACACCCCGTGGTTGGTGTGACCTGGTATGGGGCAGTGGCCTATGCAAAATGGATTGGCAAGAGGCTGCCATTTGAAGCCGAATGGGAAGCTGCTGCTGTAGGAGGAAATGGGGAGGCCCTTTTCCCAACAGGGATGAATATTGAGCGCACGCAAGCCAACTTCTTTAGTTCCGATACGACGCCCGTGATGAGCTATCCACCCAATGAACTTGGACTTTACGACATGGCAGGAAATGTCTATGAATGGTGCCAAGATTGGTATGCATATAATTACTATGATACTTCAAGCCTTGAGCCAGAAAGGCCCATGGGCCCAACTCAGGGAGTTTACAGGGTTCTTCGAGGGGGATGTTGGAAAAGCTTAAAAGATGATATGCGCTGTTCCCATCGCCATCGGAACAATCCCGGCGCTGTCAATGGCACTTACGGCTTTCGCTGCGCTGCGGATGTATCAACCTAAAGTTTTGAGTTTATTTGCATGACAAAATCAGTCCTTTTTGTGTGCGCGGCAAATATTTGTAGATCTCCTGCACTTCATGCAACATTAAAACATCTAGCAGCCCAAAAGGGGATTTCTGATCTAAAAGTTGATAGTTGCGGAATTGGATGGTTTCATGTTGGTGAACATCCCGATTCAAGGACTTTTGAGGCAGCAAAAAAGCGGGGGATTGTGATTGATCATAGATCCCAGCAATTTCAAACAAGTTTCTTCGATGAGTTTGACCTGATTTTGGCAGTTGAGCCAAAGATTGTGGATCAAATTCGGCTAAGAGTCCAAACTCCCAAACAGCTCGAAAAAGTCCATCTTGCAACAGATTTTAGCACCAAGTACAAAGGTCAGCCGATCCAAGACCCTTACTACTTGAGCGAGCCCGACTTTGACAAGATGATGGATCTCATTGTAGACTTATGCACTGAAATTTTAAAAAAAATCTAATGCGATTACTTCTTTCTAAACCCAGGGGTTTTTGCGCGGGCGTTGTTCGGGCCATTGACACGGTAAAAAGGGCTTTGGAGCTATGGGGTCCTCCGATCTATGTGAAACATGAGATTGTCCATAACCGGCATGTTGTTGAAGAAATGCAGCAAAAAGGGGCTGTCTTTATTGAAGATCTGGAAGAGGTCCCAATAGGATCCAGGCTCATTTATTCTGCCCACGGAATTCCACCTTGGATCCGAGAAATCGCCAAAAAAAGAAAACTAATTGAAATCGACGCCACTTGCGGGCTTGTGACCAAGGTACATTCAGCTGCCAAGCGATTTGCTCAAAAAGGGTATCATATCCTTCTCATTGGTCACAAAAACCATGTGGAAACAATTGGGACAGCAGGGGAGGCGCCTGAATCTACGACCATTATTGAATCCGTTGAAGACGTGGCGAAACTGAACTTCGAGCCATCTCAAAAATTGGCCTATCTCACCCAAACGACTTTGAGCCTTGATGATGTCAAAGAAATTGCCGAGGCACTTCTGTCCCGTTTTCCTGCAATTGAAACCCTTCCCAGCTCCTCCATCTGCTATGCCACAACAAATCGCCAAATGGCTCTACGAGAAATTGCCCAAGAGGCCGATCTTGTTTTAGTCGTTGGCGATCCCAAAAGCTCCAATTCTAACCGCCTGAAAGAAGTCGCTGCAAATCGGGGAGTGATGGCCTATCTCATCAATAGCCCGGATGAAATCCGTCCCGAATGGCTTCAAAAAGTTACAACGATTGCCATGACAGCCGGCGCCTCCACCCCTGAAACCATCGTCCGGGAATGCATTGAAAAATTACAATCTTTTGGAGTTACATCTGTTCAAGAAATTTCCTATACAGATGAAGACGTATTCTTCCAACTTCCAAAAGGGCTAGCTATATAAAATCCATAAACAATCCATAGCAGGCTCCAATTATTGAAAGACCTATCATTCCATTGAAGGATGACATTTTAAGACATGTTCCCCAATCACCTCTAATATTTGCTGATCCTTGTATAATGACTCTTATGGCAATGGCCTGAATTGCATTTACGCTACAAACACAAGCACCATAAATGCCCCCGCCAACTAATCCAACAGCTCCCCCAACAATAAGCCCTTTTAGAGTGCATGTAGGAATGTAATTTAAAATCATCTTAACCTCACTTTGAGAATCTCATTCGAAATGCTTGAAACCAAACCAATCGTTCCACCCACAGCTCCTCCTACTATTACACTTGCAGTAACAACAAAAGGATAGAATTCCAAAATCCTTGACTTATCCATATATTTGAATCTCATCAGTGCAATACAAACGATGGGGGCTAATGGTGCAGAAATCAGAGCTCCATGTTCCATGCCTGCAATTGCTGATCTTTTAGTATTGGTTGCTATTGTCTGAATACTCATTTTAATCCTCTAAAAATTTGCCTGGCAACACTATCAATCAACCCGAGGCCTCCGCATAAAACTCCTCCGAAAAGAGTATGGAGGACAACGGCTTTGGGAATACGCTGCGCACATTCGGAAATTGTTAGGCTAGCTCCAAAGCACATAATTGGACTTAGGGCTACTGAAATAGTCCCCATCATTACCATTCCAGCACAAGCGCAAATCATCGTATCTCTTCCAATTGCTTGAATTGCCATGAGATTCCCTCCATTTAAAAAATCCGCAACAACTTACCAAAAATTGATTTTTAAGCAAAGGATCTTCATTTTGAAATAGTGAGGAGATCGACAGAAAATATCGTTCGTCTTGAGAAAACAACGCTCAAGCGCGTTTTGGGGGCAACAGATCTTTTTGCAGTAGGCTATGGAGATGTTGGGTCTTCCATCTATTACGCAATGGGAGCGACGGCTCTTTTTGCTTTGGGTGCAACGCCTATTGCCTTGATCATTGCAGGCTTTGTTTTTATTTGTACGGCGTTTACTTATGCGGAAATGGCCTCCACCTTTCCGGAGCCCGGTGGATCGGCCTCTTATTCAAGATATGCTTTCAATGATCTCATTTCCTTTATTGCCGGTTGGGGGCTTTTACTCGATTATATTTTAACCATTGCCATTTCTGCTTTTGCCATCCCTTCCTATTTGCAACATACCCTAGAATTTATAGGCATCCATTTTGAAGCCACGCCTTTCAATCAATGTGCGATTACGATAACAATTATTGTTTTTCTCTTTTTTCTTAATTTTATTGGCATTCGTCAATCAGGCAGGTTTAGCGTTATTTTAGCGATTTTTACCCTCTTCACTCAAGCCTTGATCATCATCATGGGTGCTTTTCTTTTTCTCAATTTACCCTATGTTTGGAGCCATCTTAAAATCGGCGTCCAAAATGCCAATTGGTCGCCAAGTTGGTGGGAATTTGCCAAAGGCACTGCGATGGCAATGGTTGCCTATACAGGTATTGAGGCAGTTGCGCAGCTTGCAGCCGAAGCAAAAAATCCGGGAGTAACTATTCCCAAAGCAATCAAATGGACAACTGCAGTTGTCCTGATTTCCTATGTAGGACTTTCTTTTGTGGGTCTTTCCATTGTCTCCCCGCAAGATTTGGGAACCAAGTACATCAATGATCCTATCGGGGGAATTGCAAGCAATTTTCCCATCGGCGGAGAGTATTTAGGTCCATGGGTAGGACTCATTGCAGCGATTGTCCTTTTGATTGCATCGAATGCCGGCCTCATTGGATGCTCAAGACTTGTTTTTTCGATGGGAGAAAATTATCAAGTCCCTAGTTTTTGCTATAAAATCCATAGCCGTTTTCGAACGCCCTATGTAACTCTCATCATTTTCACGGTTTTCGCATCGGCAATTGTTGCAATGAGTCGGGGAAAAATGCTATTTCTTGCCGACCTCTATAACTTTGGGGCTCAGATTGCATTTTTTTCTGTAAATTTGTCGCTCCTTGTCCTTCGCTGCAGACGTCCCGAGCTTGAAAGACCCTTCAAAGCCCCCTTGAATATTCCCATTGGCAAGGGACGGAGTTTGCCAATAACTGCAATGCTTGGAGCTCTTTGTACATTTGCAGTTTGGGTTTTAGTTGTTATCACAAAGCCGGAAGGGCGTATTTATGGATTTTGTTGGATGGTCTTAGGCATCATCATGTATACCTACTATCGAAAGATCCATAAAATTTCTCCTATTGCCCGCTCAAAAATTGAAAAGATCAAAGTTCCCCATTTCCGCCAGCTCAAAATCCGCCACATCCTCGCCCCGGTTCGCCTTATTGGGGGAACTGAGTCCCTGCAAACAGCTTGCCAGCTTGCAAAAATCAACGATGCAGAAATCACCATTATCTATGTTCTAGAAGTTCCTCCGGCTCTTCTCCTTGATACCGAATTAAAAAAAGAAGAGGATGCAGGAGAAGCAATTCTAAAAAGGGCAGAAGCGATCGCTCGAGAATTCAATCTCACGCCCAATCTTCAGCTCATTCGCTCTCGCAGCTTCGAATCTGCCATTTTAAAACTCCTCGAGCGTAATCGTTACGATCTTATTGTCATTGGGGCAGAATTTCAAGAATATGCCAAACCCGGCGGCTTTTCTAAGGAAGCGGAGAAGTTATTAAAGAACTCTCGTTGCAGGGTGTTTTTCTGTAGAAGCTAGGTATGGCCTCAATCAATTCTTTTGTATAGGGATGCGAGGGACTATTAAATATTTTTGCACTCTCTTGAATCTCAACAATTTCTCCCTCCTTCATTACGGCAATGCGCGTTGCAAAATGGCGCACTATTGAGAGATCGTGCGTAATGAAAAGATAGGTCAGACCTAGTTCTTGATGCAGGCGGGAAAGTAGATGCATGATTTGTCTTGCGACCAAGACATCGAGAGACGAGATCGGCTCATCGCAAACAATAAAGTCGGGATATAAGCCAATTGCTCTTGCAATCGCAACTCTTTGTTTTTGTCCGCCGCTGATCTCATGGGGATAGCGGCCCTTCACATTTTGAGGCAGACTCACCAAATCAAGAAGCTCAGATACAGTGGGCTTTTTTCTCCGATGAATGACAAGAGGCTCATTAATGATTTTTTCGATCGTCATCCGGGGATTCAAAGAAGAATAGGGGTCTTGGAAAATCATTTGCTTAATTCCATTGAACTGAACCTCTCCCGATGTCGGCTTCATCAGGCCAAGGAACAATTTACCAAGGGTTGTTTTTCCCGATCCGCTTGCCCCAATGAGGCCCAAGATCTCGCCCCGCTCAATGGTAAGGCTGACATTTTTCACAACGGCCTTCCCCTTATAAATTTTAGTCAGATTTTTAGCTATTAGCATAGGCTGAAATCAAAAGTTGTGTGTAAGGATGTCTAGGGTTCATTATTATTTCCTCGGTGGTTCCCGCCTCAACAATTTTTCCATCAAAAAAGACTAAAATCCGAGAACAAAGAGTCGATGCAACGGCTAAATCATGTGTGATAAAAAGAAGGCTCATTTTCGTTTTGAGTTTTTGTAATAACTTGAGCATTTGGGCTTGGACGATCACATCCAAAGCAGTTGTCGGCTCATCGGCAATGAGAAGTTTGGGTTTGATGGACAATGCAATGGCAAGAAGGGCCCTCTGCCTCATTCCACCGCTAAGCTCATGAGGATATTGATAAAACCTGGTTTCGGGCATGTCGATTTCCACTTCTTTGAGAAGTGCAATGGCCCTTTTTTTATCAACGCCTCCCTCCATGATTTGGCGGCCTATGGTCATGGTAGGATTGAGCGCAGCTAGTGGATCTTGAAACACCATCGCCACCGGCTTTTGCACAAAAATATTTCCTATGATTTTGGTTGCATTGGAAAGGGCCGCAATTGCTAGGGCAGCCGCACTTTTGCCCGAGCCGCTTTCTCCCACAATTCCAACGGCTTCTCCTTCCTCAATAGAAAATGAAATGCCCTTTACAGCTTCCAATTGGGAAAAAAAGACATGCAAATTTTCAACTCTCAAAATCATGGGTCAACATATTGAAGGTTAAAATAGTAAGAGTCAGCATACAGGAGGGAAAAAGGAGCCGCCAGGGATAATAGCGCATAGCGCTTAAACTATCGCTGATCATCACGCCCCAGCTTGCTGCCGGAAGCTGTACGCCAAGCCCTAAAAAACTTAAGAAAGATTCAGTAAAAATGGCAGTGGGAATGGTAAGTGCCATAGCTGTCATGATGGGAGCCATCGCATTTGGCAACAAATGACGAAAAAGAATTCTTGTCCCAGATGCGCCATAAAGTCTTGCTGCAGTCACATAATCGCTCTCTTTCAATTGGAGCATTTGGCCCCGAACAATGCGGGCCATGTTGATCCATCCGGTGCAGGTCATAGCGATCAAAATGGTCCCAATTCCGCTTCCCCGAATGACTGTCAGCAAAATGACAACAAGAAGATAGGGGATTGCGTAAAGAATATCGCAAATGCGGCACATGGTTTCATCGACTTTCCCTCCGGTCATTGCCGAAAGAGAGCCCCATAAAATCCCGATTGCCATATCGATCAGCGCCGCAGCCACTCCTACAAAAAGAGAAATTCTCGCTCCCCACCAAATCCGGGTAAATAGATCGCGTCCGAGCTCATCGGTCCCAAACCAAAATTTTGGGCAAGGCGGCAAATTGTTCCAATTCAAATGGATTTCATCATAGGCATAAGGAGTTAAATGGGGGCCAACGATCGCCATGAGAGCAATACATCCTAAAATCCAAATGGCTATTTTACGCATAGGCTTTGCGCATCCTGGGATCAAGTAGTGAATAGGCAATATCGACCAAAAACATGGCCACCATGAGGATCAAACTAAAAAAGATTGTAAGGCCCAAAATCATAGGATAATCGCGCCCTTGAATGCTATGAATCATCCATTGTCCCAGCCCGGGAATTGCAAAAATCCTTTCAATCATAAAGCTTCCGGTGAGGATTTGGGCAAAAACAGGGCCAAGATAGCTGATGACCGGTAAAACAGCATTTCTGACGCCATGGAAAATGGCGACCCGAAAAGGCGATAGGCCTAAAGAGCGGGCTGTTCGGATGTAATCTTGAGAGAGCACTTCGATCATATTAGCTCTCGTCAACCTAGCAATAAACGCCGTCGGAACAACAGATAGCGCCAAAATCGGCAGTACGGCATGGGCAGGCGATTCGAGCCGGGCGACGGGGAAAAGGTGGAGTTTCAATGCAAAAAAATATTGCAAAAGACTCGATAAAACAAAATTAGGAATCGAAATGCCAAGGCTAGCCAAACATAAAAAAAGAGAATCTTGCCATTGGTTTTTCTTTAAAGCCGCGATCGCCCCCAGCATGATGCCTGAAGGAATCGCAAGACAAAGGGCAGAGAGGCCAAGAAGGGCTGAGATGGGAAAGGCTTCTTTAATGAAATGTCCAACACTTCGCCCTTGATAGACCATCGAAATCCCCAAATCTCCCTGCAAAAGCCCTTTTAAATATTTTACATACTGCACCCAAAGAGGCTGATCCAGCCCATAGTGGGCATAAAGGGTTTTCATGATCTCTTCCGGAATTACATGATCTCCAATAAAAGGATCTCCCGGAATGGCGTGCATAAGAAAAAAAGTCCCCGTCACCACACACCAAAGGGAAACCAAAAAAATAAGGATTTTTTTTAGAAGAAATTGCCCCATTGCTAACTAAAATAACACGAGAGTATAATTTACACACATGTTAGACCGGAAAGTCTCTTTTCAAAATAAGTTTCACTTTACTTCGCTTGGCTGTGCCAGAAATTTGGTCGACAGCGAAGTAATGATTGGGATTTTGCTCAAAAATGGTTATGAGCACACTCCGGAAATCAAGACGGCAGATTACCTGGTGGTCAATACCTGCGGCTTTTTGGAAGCTTCGAGGCAAGAGGGGATTGATGTGATTGGGGATCTTTTTCGAGAGAAGAAAAAAGATGCCAAAGTCATTGTTGCCGGCTGCATGGTCCAAAAACATGGGGGAATGCTCAAAGAGGTTTTTCCTGAGATCCATTATCTTTTGGGATCGGGGGATGTGGAAAAAATCCTAGAGGCCGTAGGCACAAGCCAGGGAGAGGCAGTTACCTCAGCTAAAAGTTACCTGGAATGGGGAGAAGTTCCAAGGACCCTTTCTACTCCTAAACACTATGCCTATTTGAAAATTGCCGAAGGATGCAAAAAACGGTGCGCCTTTTGCATCATTCCCACAATCAAAGGGCCATTAAAGAGCAAAAGCGAATCCCAAGTCTTAAAAGAGTTTCAAGCGCTTTTGAATCAAGGGGTATTTGAGATCATCTTGATTGCGCAAGATTTGGGTGATTTTGGAAAAGATCGAAAAGAAAAAGGAGCTCTTGCAAATCTTCTTGGCGAACTACTCAAAATCAAACAAGATTTTTGGCTAAGGCTTCTCTACCTCTACCCCGATGAAATTGACGATGAATTAATTCAAGTGATGAAAAGCGATCCGAGGATTTGTCCTTATCTCGACATGCCGATTCAACACATCGACGATGGAATGCTCAAGGCGATGCATCGAAAAACAAATAGCGCCCAAATTTTGGGAATTATAGATAAGCTCCGAAAAGAAATTCCCAATATTTCCATTCGAACAAGTTTGATGGTCGGCTTTCCGGGGGAAACGGAGGAGCAGTTTCAAAAACTCATTTCTTTTGTTAAAAAAACTCAGCTAGATCACGTAGGCATTTTCCAGTTTTCATTAGAAAAAGAAGCCTATGCTGCCCGCCTGCCGGATCAAGTCCCGGCCGTTATCAAGCAAGATCGATTTGAAAGATTGGCAAAGGCGCAAATGCAAGCTCTTCGCAAAGCATCCAAAAAATGGATCGGGAAAAAAGTCAAAGCCATCATCGAAGGATATCATCCCGAATCCAACCTCCTCCTTCGAGCCCGCCATAGCGGTCAATGCCCTGAAATCGATGGCCAAATCATCATCAATGACCCCACAGGCGTCGACCAATTCGGCAAACTCTACGAGGTTGTTATCAGAGACTTCTCCGATTACGATCTCATTGGCAAAGTCATCTCAGCGCCCAAAAAATCATCCGGCAAGCTCTCTCTCATCACCTAACTCTTTTTTTCCCAAGGAAAAGGTTTGTTTGGGGGAGGGGCAGTTTTTTCTTTCACGGGGGTTGCTGTTTTCTGAATCAGTCCTTGAAGGGGCCCCGCTTTTTTTGTTACCTGCTGGGACCCGATTAGGATTGCAATTTTGGCAGCAGCCGATCTCGTATCAAACTTAGGGTTGTCAATTGTCCCGGTAACAGGGACTTGAAGCACAAAATCTTTCGGCAGATTCTGAATGCCTAAGGAAGAAGTGAGGGTGTCTGCCGGAATTCCAAAAACCATATTCAACTTATTGGTTTTTAGATTGATATCTCCCCATCCTGAAAGATGGACGGCGTTTGCAATCAATGCATCAACTCTTCCTATGCTCAAAATGTCATGATCCACTGTTAGATTTGCTTTTGTAAACCAAATGGGGGCATTTTTAGAGACGATTTCACCCCGGTGTAAAAGGGTAAGAAGAGATAACAGGGGATGGATATCGGCAAAAACAAGCTGGCCTAAATCTAAAACCCCATTTGCCGATTCTAAGGCAAATGATTTCAAGTCTGTTGTTGCAGCATCTACTTGCAATGTAATGGGGTTTTTTGCCTCAACAATAACGCCGTTTATTTTTTCACTTAAGGATGAGCTAAATTGCAAGGTAGCATTAGCCGGGCTAGTTAAATTGAGAACATTTTGGTTGATTTCTGATTTTACCGATGCTTTTGCATTGGGAGATGTGAGATCTGCTTGAAATTCTTTGGAGGTAATTTTTGAAACTAAATCAAATGTAGCGCCGATAGCTGCTGCAAAATATCCATTTGAATTCATTAGCGTATCAACTATGCCGGACGGCATCTTGCTGCAATTTACTGCGATATCAAAATCATTTTCCGACACATACTTGCCTTTTACGGAAAAATGGCCTCCTTGGCTTGAATTTCCTTCGGCATCAATTTGGGAATTTTTAATGTTTGCATCAAAAGGGCCCACCGTAACGGTTCCAAACGTCAAATTGCAATTTTTCATCTGATAGGCAGTGCTCTCTTTTAGATCCCAAAGAGTAGCATCAATTTGAATGGTGCCAATGGTCCCGGACATTTGATCATTGGAAATTGCAACTTGCTCAATGATCTGAGGTCCTGGCCATGAAAAATGAACCGCCCCAACTGTAGTTTTTGCATTGAATTTTTTCTGTAAAACCGTTGCAACTATATCTGTGCCAAAAGTAAATGATAGTATTTGAGGAATAAACATAATTATAAAAAGAATTAATACTATAATGCCAATAATTGTCTTTTTCATTTGTTATACCTAATTTGATATTTAAAAATACCTGCTATTGTTTTTCCGTCAGAAATTTTACCTTCCTGAATCATTTGGATTGCTTTCTCAAAAGAGGTGGGCATCAGTTTAATTTCTTCATCGACATCACCCTTGAGTTTTGATGGATGCAAATCCTCTGCTACAAAAAGATGGAGATATTCATTGCAAAAACCGGGAGTCGAAAAAAAGCCTCCCATTGAGGTCATTTTCTTTGCTGAAAATCCTGTCTCTTCTTGCAATTCTCTAAACGCACAATCTTCGGGCAGCTCTTTTTCTTCCAAAGTGCCTGCAGGCAGTTCAATTAAGGCCTCATTGGCAGCTGTTCTAAATTGCCGAATGAGTAAAATCCGTCCCTTGTCATCCACCGGAATGATCACAACTGCTCCCGGATGCTGGACGATTTCCCGCACATACGTCCGATCCCCTGCTTGATAGGTATCGACTTTCAGTCCAATAACCCGCCCCTTATAAGCCCATCTACTATCAAGTAATGTTTTCTTAGTCTTCATAGTTAAATTTTTACCACAGAGATAGACACCACAGAAGGGGATATTTTGATTCTTTTTTCTCTGTGGTGTCTATCTCTGTGGTGGTTATTTATTTTCTTCACTCTACGGTCACGGATTTGGCAAGGTTTCTTGGTTGATCAATATCGCATCCTCTTATTTTAGCAAAATAGTATGCAAATAGCTGTCCTACAACAGCGGAAGGAAACGGAGCTAAGGCATCTATAGAGTCTGGCACCCAAATCACATCATCAGCGATGGAAGTAACGCTTTTTAAATGGGCAGGGGCAATCGCAAGCACCGGAGCGCCTCTTGCTTTGACTTCCATCAAATTACTGATCATCTTTTCTTCCGTGAGCTTATTGGCAAGAAAGGCAATGACAGGAAATTCGGAATCAAGAAGGGCGATAGGCCCATGTTTGAGCTCTCCTGCAGGATAGCCATTTGCATTGACATAAGAAATTTCTTTGAGCTTCAATGCAGCTTCCAAACAGGTGGGAAACATGTAGCGTCTTCCCATGAAAAAAAAGTTATTGAAGCGGGAATATTTTTTGGCCATTTTTTCAATCATGATGGCGCTATCTAGCACCGTTTGGATTAGAAATGGGATTTTTTTTAGCTCTTCATTTGGAGAAACAAGGGACAGAATCGCTATTTGACTTGTAAATGCTTTTGTAGAACAAACGCTAAGCTCAGGTCCTGCATTGAGATAAATCGATCTGTCGGCTTCTCTTGCAAGCGTAGAATTTTCCACATTGCAAATGGCAATCGTTGGACATCCTTTTTCCTTGACTGCCCGAAGAGCTGCTATCGTGTCTGCTGTTTCTCCCGATTGGCTAATTGCAATGGCAAGGGTATCTTTGGTCATGAGTGATGTTCGGAATCTCGCTTCGGATGAAATACAGGCAATCGCCGGAAAATTGGCAAAATCTTCGAAAAAAATCTCTCCAATTAAACCGGCATGAAATGAGGTGCCGCAGCCAAGAAACAAAATTTTCGAATATTTTTGAAGATCCAAATCAAATTTGGCATTCAATGCCTCTTGCACCCTGTTGGGCTGCTCGTAAATTTCTTTGAGCATGAAATGCTCAAATCCTTCCTTGGAGGGCCCTTTTTCTTTTCCTTTTAGCTTGGTAGAGGTTTTCTGCATGGCATTCCATGCAAGATCAAACACTTCCACTTTTGCCCTTTTGATGCGGGCAATTTCTCCATGCTGCAGGAAAATGACATCGAATTCTTTGCCAATCAGAGTATTTGGATCCGAAGAGACAATGGATTCGTTTTCATTTACTGCAATGGCAAGAGGGCAATCTCTTGCAGCTGCAGCAATTTCATCGGGATGGTCTTTATGAATCGCAACAAGGGCAAAAGTCCCTTTTAACTTCCCAATTGCTGCATGTAAAGACTGAGCGAGATCGCCTCGATAATGTTTTGCCAAAAGATGGGCTACCACTTCAGTATCGGTATCAGAGACAAACTTGGCGCCATCTTTTTTCAGCTCATCGCGCAGCTGATCAAAATTTTCAATAATTCCATTATGAACCACAGCAATTGACCCACTGCTATCGAAATGGGGATGGGCATTTTGATCGCTTACTTTTCCATGAGTCGCCCACCTAGTATGTGCGATTGCAAGACTTAAAGGTCCAAAAAGGGGAAGGACATTTTTGAGATCTGCCAGCTTTCCCTGTTTTTTGCAAAAAGCGATCTTTCCATTTTGAATAGCTGCAATTCCCGTTGAATCATAGCCGCGGTATTCAAGCAGCGTTAAGCCTTTCAAACACATGGAAATGGCATCTTGCATGCCAACATAGCCAAACACTCCGCACATGCCACCAGCTTAAATGAAGAAAACCTTTCTTGAAAACCACTGAAGTGCCAGATGAAAAATTTTCATCCGAGTTTTATTGAGCGAATTGCTAAAAAGAGGGGGAATTCTTTTCTTGCGCGGTTTTCCATTTTGGCCTTGGCGCCGGTACTTTGTTTGTCGGAGATCCATTCTTGCATCTCAAGGGTGGCAAAGCCGGCTTTAGTCAGCCATTTCAAATAATCGGATAGGGGATGATGGTAAGAGTAAAAAATCTCCGACTTTTCCTTTTTACCCGGATGGATCTGAAGAGGTATTTTTAAAGGGCTCAAGTAGCCATTCATCCTCCGATATTGAAGATGAGCCTTTTCATCAATTCCCCAGCCGCTTTGACGGGGAATCCGAAAGCAAGGATGGTTCAAAACTAAAATGAGCTCTCCATTTGGTTTTAGATGGCGGGCGGCTGTAAGAATTGCCCCCTCGCCATTTTCCATATTTTGCAGCGAAAGAATAAAAACTGCCCGGTCAAAATCGAACTTTTCTATCGGTAGTTTGGAAGTTGCATCACCAACATAAAAAAGGGAATTTTTTGTTAGCTTTTTCGCCTCCTGAATCAGTTCATTGGAAAGATCGATCCCAACATATTCCACAGACTTTGGTAAATTTCTAGCAAGAACACCTTGGCCACAGCCTAAGTCGAGAAGGGATCCTTTTTTCAAACGGAGCATTTTCAAGATATTGGGAATGACAACATGCTGGTGATAGTAGTGCCCTTTTTCGCCTACGCAAGAACTATACCAATCTTTGGCCTGATCCCATCCCTTCATTTTTTCCATGATGGCTTTCGAGCATTGAAAATGAGTAGGGGAACAGCGCAGAAGAAAACGGCTCCTCCAATGAGAAATATTTCAAAAGAGAAGAGCTTTCCCGTTTCAAATTGGCTCGGTGGGAAAAATCCAAAGAGGAATCCAAAAGTAGAACCGATGATTCCAAGAATGGATACCACCCAAATGCCAATATCGCCAAAAGGGACCTTGTATGGCCTAGCAAGGCTCTTATGGCTATGGCGGAGTTTGATCGCCGAAATGAACATCAAAATGTACATGATCTGATAGATAATGGAGGCCAAAGCAACAAGGGCCCAATAGGAGCTATTGACAGAGGGCATAAATAAAAATACAAAAGATAACGCCGATACGATAATGGCCTGCGTAATTAAAATATTTACCGGCATCCCTTTTTGATTCACTTTATGAAAAATTGGGGGAAGATCGCCATGCTCTGTTGTGGCTAAAATCCCACGGCTAGGGCCTACAATCCAGGTGCTCATCATTCCAAGAGCCCCAATAAATGTGACAAAAGCAATGATAGGCATTGCCCAAGACATCTCAAATGCCTGAAAAAGGAGCCGAAAAGCCTCCATGCTTCCCGACGCAAGCTCAATCTTTGCAGCCGGAACCACAACAGCAATGGCAAGAGCTCCTAAAATGGAAAAAATGATCACAAATAAGGCTGAAAGCAAAATCCCCATTGGGTAATCATGTCTAGGATCACGCACATCTCTTGCATGGACGGCAGACATTTCAAGCCCGGCCAAGCCCAAAAGAACCCCTGATAAAAGGACAAATTGATTGATCGAAGAAAAATCTGGGAGAAAACTTTCCCAACTGAAATGGATTACACTCTGATGACCCTGCAAAAGCCAAATCCCCCCCAATAAAATAATGAGGGCAATGGGTAAAATCGTCCCAAAAATGGCCGTGAGAGAGCTAATCCAACCGGATACTTTCATGCCCATAAAATTGATAAAAGTTGCCGCCCAAAAAGCTACCAAGATCACAAACATTACGTAAAATTTATTTGTAGCCAGTTCCGGATCAATAATATAAGCAAGGGTTCCTGCAATAAAGGAAAGGATCGTCGGATACCAGATGATATTGGAAATCCATTGTAGGCAAATGGCTAAAAATCCAAGCCTTGGCCCCAAAGCCGTCTTTACCCAAGTATAAACCCCCCGATCGGGCCATGCCGAGGCAAGCTCTGCCGATACGAAAGCCACCGGAATGAAGAAAAAAAGAGCAGATAGCAGCAAAAAAATGACAACGGCAAAGCCGTATTCGGCCAATAAAGGATAATTTTTAACATTGGCGACCGCAGCGATATTGATGAGCGCGATCATCCATCCATTTAGTACCCGATTTCTTTTTGACATGGGTTAAATCATACCAAAAAAATAGAGGCAATATCAAGCCATTTTATGCCCGATACCGTGCCTGTGCCCGTGCCCGTGCCCGATTTTTTTCGGTATCGGTATCGGGCACGGTCTCGGTATCGGTTAGTCCTTATCTGATCCCAAATTCAATAATTC
The DNA here is from genome assembly GCA_964641775.1 of uncultured bacterium. Lineage (GTDB taxonomy): Bacteria > Chlamydiota > Chlamydiia > Chlamydiales > SM23-39 > CAIPFQ01. The sequence goes on from CAZXLK010000005.1 coordinate 22,492, forward strand.
TGTATCCGGGAAGAATTTAGAGAGGATTTTTAGGGCATTCTCGCCATTTTGGGCGAGGGCGGAGGCTGAATAGAGACAAAGGCCTACCCCATGTCCTTTTCCGTATCCTGTGAAATGGACGGCATCATCTCGCATCGATACCGTAAAATCGGAGCTATGGATGTGGTTTTTGCCAACAAGCTCTTGGAAGGTAACAAAATCCAGATCATGCGTTTCACTTGAGTCCTTAATCCGGATCCCATAGGTTTTTCCGGACGGCTGATCTACAAAAAGCTCGATCGATTTAATCTCAGGAATGTCGAGGACGTTTGCAAGAGCCCTTTTTGGAACTTGGTAGGTCCATTTCGAATCTTGACGAGCTAGGGCTGCATGCGGCGTTTCAACTCCGTTTTCGGGAGCGTCGCTATCCTGGCGGAATATGGCTTCATAGCGGGCCGTTTTGCCTGCGCTATGCTCTGTCCAAGTAGCCGGGAAAGGAAAATGTCTTCCTTCCTCAGAATGAACCAAGATCAGATTGCGAGTCGTATCGGCTGCCCGAGATGCATACGAATTTGCGACGATGAGGGCAGATCCGGTATATTTATCATCACTTGCTGCGGTATGCCAAAAGCTCATCGGATTTTTTAGAGAGTCGTAATAGGCATCAGTTCGGATGAGGATTGCAAGAGCTGCCATTACTTCCGGCTCTAGCGGAGTGGGGAATTGAGAAGATAGGAGTGATTTCACATAAGATTCGATGTCGACCACATTGACGATATTAACGGTCCCTGTAACCCCATAGATGGCAAGCATGCCATTATATTGAATTCCATTAACAAAGATGGAAGCGTCATTTCCCCTGGGCTGGATATAAATTTGGTGGATTGCAGGAAATTCTTCGCCCCATTTGAGTCCATTTTCTGTTTCTCTTACAATGAATCTCTTCCCTAAAAGCCCCGATGTGATCTTCTTGCCATCTTGCGGATTGTAAATATTGTAAGCTCCTTTTACTTCAACAAGCGCTTCGGTTGCATCTTTTTCAAGAAGAACTCCAATATCTCTAGGTGCATAAATTCGTGCGTATTCGGTCTCTTGTGCATATAATGCGCTGCTAAGAAAAGCGGCTGCAATCCAAATGATTTTCATAGTTTCAATCCTTTTTCACTCCAAGATGTTCATAAGCTAAAGCGGTCACTTCACGACCCCTCGGAGTCCGTTTTAAAAAACCCTGAGTAATTAAAAAGGGCTCATAAACTTCTTCCAACGTATGGGTCTCTTCACCGACCGCGGCCGCTAAATTATTGAGGCCAACTGGGCCCCCTTCGTGATGATCTATCATAACGAAGAGGATTTTTTTGTCCATTTCATCTAATCCTCTCTCATCAATTGCCAGCATCTTCAAAGCCTCTTTTGCAATCGAAAGATCCACTGTTTTAACCTTTTGCACTAATGCAAAATCCCTCACCCAGCGCAAAAGATTATTAGCAATGCGGGGTGTGCCGCGAGACCGTTTCGCAATTTCAAAAGCAGAATCTTTTGTTAATGTAACCTGCAAAAGATGGGCTGTTCGCAAAACAATTTTTGTAAGAGTTATTTCATCATAGTAATCGAGTCTTAAAGAGATCATAAATCTCGATCGCATTGGCGCGCTTAAAAGTCCCGATCTTGTAGTTGCTCCTACCAAGGTAAACGGATTGAGTTTTACTGCAACGGATCTGGCATTTGGTCCCGAATCGATCATCAAGTCAAGAGAAAAATCCTCCATTGCAGGATAAAGGTATTCCTCAGCAATTTTAGCAAGCCGATGGATTTCATCGATAAATAAGACATCTCCGGGCTTTAAATTAGTTAAAAGTCCGGCCAAATCACCTGCTTTTTCAATCGCAGGACCCGATGTCACATAAAGCTTTGTCCCCATCGTTTTGGCAAGAATATGGGCCAAAGTGGTTTTGCCAAGTCCCGGTGGGCCAAAAAAAAGGCAATGGCCAAGAGAATCTTTTCTCTGAAGAGCCGCCTTTGTAAAAACTTCTAATCTTTGTCTTACAGCGTCTTGCCCGATAAAATCGCTAAGACTCAAAGGCCTAAGGGGCACTTCAAAAGGCTCATCCGCTTTTGTCCAGGAAGATTCGATGTACTCCATCACATTAAAAACTCTAGCAAGAAAATCATTTCAAGCGCTATACCTATTTAATACTATGTCTTTATGTTCAGATAAATGGATTCGCCAAATGGCGATTCAAAACAAAATGATAGAACCATTTGCGGATTCGCAAATTCGAATTGCAAATGGTAAAAAATTAGTAAGCTATGGTCTTTCTAGTTATGGCTACGACCTTCGGGTTGATAGAGATTTTAAGGTATTTACAAATGCCTATAATTCGATTGTAGATCCAAAAGATTTTAGACCTGATGCTTTTGTAGATATCTCAGGCGATTCATGCGTGATTCCACCCAACTCTTTTGCCCTTGCCAGAAGCGTCGAGTATTTTCGCATCCCCCGAAATGTCTTAACCTTATGCATTGGTAAATCGACCTATGCAAGGTGCGGTATTATTGTGAATGTAACTCCCTTCGAGCCTGAGTGGGAAGGTTTTGTGACTCTTGAGATTTCCAATACAACTCCTTTGCCTGCAAAAATTTATTCAGGGGAGGGGCTTGCCCAGGTTATTTTCTTTTTAGCTCAAGAGGCATGTGAAGTTTCCTATGCCGATCGTAAAGGGAAATATATGAAGCAGATGGAGATTACCTATCCATCCATCTAGTAACAAATTAAAAAATTTGGATAATAAGATTTATGCGCGATACAGCCTGGTTCAAAGAATGGTGGTGGGTTTTTTGTTTTACAACGATTGCCTTATCTCTTTATTTCCATAGTATTCAGGATAAAAAAGCAAAAAAGCTGGCCCTTCTCACGAAGATTGGTGAAATGCGGCATGATTGGCAGGCTGAAATCCAAACGAGGGAGATGCTCAAAAGAACAATAGCCTCCCAAAGCGATCCTAGCTGGATTGAAATGGTTTTAATGCGAGATCTTGGAGTGGTTCCTGAAGGATGGATTAAGGTCCATTTCACCAAATGATCTTTCCTTTGATCATCGTCCTTATCTGCCTATTAACTTTTTCCGCTTTTTTCTCTAGTTCCGAAACTGCCCTTTTTTCCTTATCTCCGTTAACCCTAAAGGCATATGCTGCAAGTAAAGAGTCTAAAAAGATTAAAATTGCAAAAATGATGTCCCATCCGCGAAATATCCTCGTTACGATTTTGATCTTAAATGTCATTGCTAACCTTCTGATTCAAAATACTGTCTCATCCCTTTTTAACCCCATTCCCCTTTGGGGCTTAAAGGTGGGCGTGCCGCTCGCTCTCACGCTCATTTTTGGAGAAGTTCTCCCAAAATCATTTGCAATCGCAAACAATGAGCAGGTAGCAAATAAAGCTGCTCCTGTAATTGATAGGGCAATGCATTTTTTAGCCCCCATCCGAAATCCGCTCACCAAATTGACGAATTGGATTTCCAGATTTTTATTTTTTTTCTTGCCCCATGAAAAGGAGATATCAAAAGAAGAGCTCCGCCATATTTTGAAAACGTCTGAAGAGACGGGAATTTTGCTTCCCCAAGAATCGAAGCTGATGAGCGGCACAATGGATCTGCAGCGCTCCATTGTCAAAGAGAGGATGCGGCCAAGAGATGAGATCCTTTTTTATTCCATTGAAGAGCCGCTGCAAAAGCTGACCCATCTTTTTTCCGATCTTGAAATTACCCGCATTCCTGTTTGCAAAGAAAATTTAGACCATCTTCTCGGGATTTTATCGGCAAAGCGCTACTTTTTTGCCCAGCAAAACATCCAAACTCAATCCGATCTCATCCCTATCTTAAAAAAGCCCTATTTTGTTCCCGAATCGACAAGATGCTGGACTCTTTTAAACAACATGCGGGATAGAGGGGAGAGCCTTGCCATTGTAGTCGATGAATATGGCGCAGTTTCAGGCCTCATTAGCCAAGAGGATTTGATCGAGGCAGTAGTTGGCGAAATTGCTGATAAAAGAGATACGAAAAGCTATTATACCAGATCCACAGAAGAGGTGATCATTGCCAGTGGCAAATTGGAACTGTCTGAATTTAAAGAAATTTTTGGCATTGAGCTCAAATCGGAAGAAAATACGGTCACTTTGGGAGGCTGGCTCATAGAGCAATTGGGAGACATTCCCGCTCCCGGAACAAAATATGCAACAGATCACTTTCTCTTTTATATCTTAGCAGCTGATCCGAATCGGATTCGGCGCATTTATGTAAGAAGGCTAAAGAAATGAGCGGCTCTCTTTCCTTTCTTCTCTTTACCATCTTATGCCTCATTATCCAGGGAATCTTTGCCCTATTTGAGATGGCCTGCATCTCTTTTAGCAAGGTGAGGCTCCAATATTATGTCAGCATTGGAAAAAAAAGGGCGATTTGGATCCAATATCTTTTGCAAAAGCCATCGAGGTTATTCGGCACTACCTTGATTGGAATCAATGCGGGCCTTCAAATTGGATCTGAATGTGCCAGAAGATTTTATGAATCGATCCATCTCAATCCCGATTTTTCCCCAATTAGCCAAATCATTTTAGTTGTTGTCTTTGCGGAGCTCTCACCGATGTTTGCTGCAAGACGCCATCCTGAGGCTGCAGCAATGGCACTTGCTCCCATGATGATTTTGTTATCTTACGTCTTCTATCCCATCGTTTGGGCATTTGATGCGCTCTCCCATCTAGTTTTTCGCATTTTGGGACGTCCTAAAAGCACACAGCTTTTTTTAACTTTGGAAGAAGTGAAAATGGCTTTTCAAGAAAAAGAAAAGGGGGGAGGGGATGAATTTGCTCAGGCAGCATCGTCGATTTTCCAGTTAAAGAGTCGAAAAGTTGGAGAAATCATGATTCCTTTGGAAAACATTCCCATGGTTTCCACCGATGCAAAAAAAGAAGAAATACGGCGTCTCATAGAAAATAAATTTGCATTTTTTATTCCTGTCTATCACCGCGTACGGCGCAATGTCGTAGGAGTGATCAACTTGCGCGATTTGATCAAAATGGAAGAAGATAAACGGGCGATCGATTATGCCAAATCTCCTTGGTTTGTTGGCTTTGGGGCATCAGTTCTTGATATTCTCGATCAATTCCGGCGCAATAATCAAAGTATCGCCATTATCCTCGATCCATCCGGGCAATCATCGGGACTTTTAAGTTTGGATGACATCGTTGCCCAAATTTTTGGACCTGAAACAGAGCAGGCTGAGGTTGCGGATGGTCCCTATCTTCACATTGAGAGAACCTTATCCGGTGAAATGGAAGTTGCTGCTTTCAATCGAGAATTTCAGGCAAATCTTTCTTATCAAGTCGGCGATACTTTAAGCGATCTTATTGTCAAAGAATTGGGGCATCCTCCTGCAATAGGAGAAACCATTCGGATCGGCTCTTATCTTTTCACCGTCAACGAACCCACTCTTCGGGGCGCAAAAACTCTTTCTGTTAGTACTCCTATTTCGGGTTGAACTTTTATTTTCAAAGCGATACACTTTCAGTTCCGTTTTAAGGAAGTTATGGCCGCAATGGAAGTACCGTTACCAAAATTTCGTTCTGAGGATCGCTTATTTATCGATTCCATCCAAAGCACGTGGAAGGGCAACGAAGGTTTTGCCATCTGGCTTGTAAAACGGCTCAAACCCAAAACCATTGTCGATTTAGGATTTGACCGAGGGCTTTCCACCATTGCTTTTGCCTACAAAAGCCGCGGCCATGTGTTTGGAATTGATTGGTTTGAAGAGGGAAACTATGCGGCAAAATCGCTCAGCTTCAATAGCGCCTTTGAAAATATCTCTCTTGCCATACGGAATAATTACGCAAAAAATATCCATCTCACTATTGCCCCATTTTCCCATGCATTGAAAAAGTGGAAAAAGGAGATTGATATTCTCCATATTGACTGGGCCCATTCCTACAAAACCGCCATCAAACAATGCCAAGACTGGTCCCCATTTTTAAAACCGGGCTCGATTATCCTCATGCATGACGTTCTCTCCTTCCCCGAAGGCCCCGGTAGAGCCTTCCAAGAACTTCCCTGGCCCAAAATCATCTTGAAAAGCGGCCACGGCCTCGGCATCGCCTCACCCGACACCAATCTCTTAGATGAGATTAAGAAAATTTTCTAGTTTTTGGTTGTAAAAAGCTTTCTGCACAATCAATTAAAGCTTGATTTACCACTATTTGCAGTTCTGCAAAATCTATTACAGTGGTTGCAGTCTTTGAAAGTTTTTTATTTGACCCTTTTCCTTTATGTACGTCAGAAATCAGTAGAGCGGCTACTACTCGTGTTACCCGCTCTGTTATCTTAGTATTAGCCAAACGTTTTGCAGCAAGTTTCGTAACTGCCCGTGTAATGCCATTTTTTCGATAATAAATAGAATTTAAAGGCTTGTATTCTGAGAGGTATTTTGTAATGGTTTCAGCATCTGGAAAACGTAGAATCGAAGACATGGTTCTCTCCTTATTTGTTTTAATATAAGGCGAGTATTCTACCTTTTCATTTTATTTTTTTTCAATAGTAAAATTATCTTAATTTCTTAACGATTTCGGAAATGATATCCACCGCTCTTTCTACTTCTTCTAAAGTGTTTGTGCGGGAGAAGGAAAAGCGGAGTGAGCTGCGGGCTCTTTTGCGATCGATTCCCATTTTGGTTAGGACGCGGGAGGGCTCGAGGGCGCCGGAGGCGCAGGCAGAGCCGTGCGAGGCCATAATTCCTGAGAGATCAAGCTGGATCATTAAGGTTTCGCCATCTATTCCTAAAAAGGCAAGATTGGAAGTATTGCAGATTCTGGGCCCTTCGCCATTGATTGCAATATCGAGGGTCTCTTGGAGCCCTTTTTCAAAAGCGTCTCGCAAGCTTTGAATGTGAGAGGTGATTTGAGCCTGGCTTTCTTTAAGAATCTCCATGGCTTTTGCCATTCCAAGAATGGCTGAGAGATTTTCCGTTCCTGCTCTGATGTTATATTCTTGGCTTCCGCCAAGAAGCTGGGGAGTGATTTTGAAAGGGGAGCGGTGAAAAAGCAGTCCTGCCCCTTTTGGGCCATGAAACTTATGAGCGCTCATTGCAATGCCTGTAATTGCAGGGTGCATCTTCAATTCTTCTTTTCCAATAAAAGCTACAGCATCAAGGATAAGGGGTATCCCATGTTTTTCAGCAATTTTGCATGTGGCATCGAGATCGATTTTTACCCCAGTTTCCCCATTTGCAGCGCTTAGTAAAATCGCTTGGGTATCGGGACGGATTGCAGATTCAATTTGAGAAGGCTCAGGCGCTCCCCAAAGTCCTACGGGCAAATAGGTGACTTGCATGCCCTGATTAGCAAGGGCTTGCACCCTTTTATACACAGAAGAATGCTCCACTTCGGTCGTAATGAGATGGCCCGGGATTTTTAGGCTTTTTAATGCCAAATCCAGGCTTTCAGTGCCGGAGGAGGTGAAAGTAATTTCTTCAGGCCTTCCTTGAAAAAATTTGGCTGCAGCCTCTCTCGCGGCTATTAGTTTTTGCCTTGCCTCTCGTCCAAAAGCATGGACGCTGGAAGGATTGCCGGGAGGCCCTTGCAAATCGGCCATCATTGCAGCTAGGACTCTCTCATCGATTGAAGTAGTAGCGTTATTGTCAAAATAAATACTTTTCATATTAATACGAAGATTGAACCATTAATAAGGTGATATTATCAGAGCTATTTTTTAATTTAGCAAGTTGAATTAAATTTTTGCAGGATTTTTCCAGCCCATCGGAATGGTTGATGGTATCTTCCATTTCTTGAAGACTCAAGACATCGTGCAGTCCATCTGTTGACAAAACATAAAGATCTTGCATTTCATGGGGAGCTACTGCGATTTCAGGAATTACACGGCTCTGTGTTCCCAAAGCCCTAGTTATCACATGTTTATAAGGGTAGGGGGTTGAGCTCTTTTTTCCCGTAGCCTTCCATTTGTTAAGAAGAGAATGGTCTTCTGTTAAAAGTTCTAATTTTTTCTTTCTTAAGCGGTAAATCCTGCTGTCTCCTATGTGGGCGTAAACGATGAACTGATTGACCCAAAGAAGGCAGCAAAGGGTCGTACCCATTCCGGAAAATTCCTTGGATTTTTTTCCCGCCTGATAAACTCTTAAATTCGCTTTTTGGATCGCTTGGCGCATTTCACTGATGATGTCCTTGGGATTTTCCCGCTTTAGATCGGTCCAGGCATTCATGAGAGAATCGATCGCCTCCTTTGCTGCAATGTCGCCGGCCTTATGCCCTCCCATCCCATCTGCCAATGCAAAAAAACCAACTTCGGGAAGAGCTGCCCAAGCATCCTCATTTTTTGAGCGCACAAGGCCGATATCGGAAAGCCCAAAGGATCTCAATTGCATATCATCTCAAAAAATATAAATTCAAAACGCTGCACGCATTAAAAAGGGCATGAAGTGTCATTGAAGTAGCAAGAGTCCCTTGTTTTTCATAGGCAAATCCAAGAAAAAGGGCGAGGACAAAGAGCGATCCAATGATTGAAATATTGGCAAGTCCTTGATCTGGAGAATAGTGAAATAGGGCAAAGCAAATTGAAGTGATGCAAATGGCCCATTTGACTCCAAAATACTGACGCAAAAAACTTTGCAAAAAACCTCGAAATAACAGCTCTTCGAAAATTGGGGCAAGAACTAAGATTGTCACAATCGAAAGAACTAAAAGATCAGGATATTGAAATGTCATTTTTAAAAAACGAACTGCTAACTGCTCGGGAAGCTCTTGAATGTTAAAAACATGGCGAAGCAGTAGATCAAGAATATCATTAAAAAAAATCACAAAAGGAAAAGCAATAATAAAACTCAATGCTGCAAATTTCAAAATTTTAAATGAGCAAGCCTCACCATTTCGGTTCCAAATTTTTCGAAGAGTACCAGTCGGAAGAAAAACAGAATAGATAAAGATCAAAGATAAAACAATAATAGGTGAGAGAAAATTCAGCCAGCTAAATTCTGCAATTTTCGACATGGACTTCAAGATTAAATGGAGAAGAGGAACACCCAAAAACATGGTGGCTAAATAGAGAAGAAAAATAATGGCAAGATCAAACCAGCGAAGTGTGACCTTCCATGGGACCTCCTCCATCGCAAAGTAATTTGCTCTCTTTGCAAAATAGAGGAGGGCCAATGCAAGAATTCCAAATCCAATGAGACTAGAAATTTCCGTCATCGGGATTTAGCTAGAAGGACATAGTCGCTGATCCGCTCTGCCACAGCCGCTGCAATCCTGTTGTGGGCAATTCCCATAGGAGTTTTTCGATAGCCATCGCTTCCCCAGAGAATGGATTCATAATCGATCCTAACTAGTGATTTAGGAATGTAGTAAGAATCTCGAACCATCTCTTGCAAAACAATTTTCGGCTCTGATCCTCGCAAATCGACGACCCGAATACGAATTCCCATTTCTAGGGCATTAGCAGATTCCGAATCGGAGGCTTTTTTTGATTTAGGATTCAAATTGTGCTCGGCAAGCTCAAGAAAAACTGCAAATTCTTCTCCTTGAAATTCTCTTTTTACCCAAGAAAGATCATCGGTAAATGGATTTGCGGCGATAGCAAAATCATCGCGCGATTGAATAAAAATTGAACTGTTTTTTGCAACTTTTTGATAGATGAGAGATGTAAATTCATCAGAAAGGCTCCAAGGGGAATCAAATAAAGAGGTATCGATCATAGCAGCCAATGCAACTACGGGTTTTGCTCTTCCATCTTCGTGATACCGCATTGAAGATTGATCATTTTTACATCTGCCGCAGCAGCTAGCTGCAAATATTGCGAGAATAACCAATGACAAATAACGCATGTACTGTACTCCTTCAAAATATAAAAGCTTAGCAAAGCATCTCTTTCCTTGGATAGAATTTTCTTTTTCTGGTAACCTATATCTTGTTTTGGAGTGTTATGACAGCTAACCGTACGATTCAAAATAGAGCAGTGCTAGGCGTTTCGTTAATGATTTTAGGCCTTGCGCTTTATCCTCTTTCCGATGCTTTCATAAAACATTTAATGGGAACTTATAGCGTTACCCAATCTACACTGCTTCGAGCCTTTACTCGCATCATTCCACTTTTAATTGCCGGTTTTTTTCAAGGAGGTTTGCGCAATGTTCTTTATTCCAATCATCCGAAAAGCCATATCGTAAGACTTGCCGTCAATCTGGTTTATACAATCTCTTTCATGTTTGCATTTTCTTATGCCTCGCTGACAACAATTTATACATTTAGCTACACGTCGCCATTTTTCATGATTATGCTGGGCGCAATCATGCTCAAAGAAAAAGTCGCTCGGGAAAGATGGATTGCAGTAGGAATAGGACTCATTGGCGTTCTCATTGCAATGCGCCCCGGCACAAATGTTTTTGAAGGGGCGGCAATCCTCGTTTTATTCGCTACGTTTTTAGGAGCGCTCAATAAAATACTCATGAGACGGCTTGCAGCAACAGAGCATAGCTTGGCTATCGCCATCTATCCAAATATCGTGATGATTGTCTTCATGCTTTTTTTAGCCCTTCTTTCAGTATCTTTGCCGGGCCTTTTGCCTCAGCAATTTACCCTCATTTGGAAACCTATGCCATGGGAGCATTGGGGCCTTTTTGCAATCGTTGGGGCTCTGACTGCAGGCGCGCAATATGCGATTGCCCAATCGCTCCGTTTTGCTCAAGCTTCAATCCTTGCCCCCATTGATTATTCGACGTTTTTCTGGGTCGTTGCCCTTGATTTTGCCTGGTGGAATAAAACTCCCGATAGCTATACCCTTTTTGGCGCTGCCGTAATTGTGGGAAGTAATTTGTATATCTTGTATCGAAGCCGAAAAGAAGAAGCTGTAAAAAAAGAGGCGGAGCCTACATAATCTTATCTATATGCGCAAAGCTTTAACTTACGATGATGTTGCTTTAGTTCCTCAGTTCAACAATATCCCATCGAGGACTGAGCCATCTTTGGAAAGCTGGCTGACTAAAAACCTCAAAATTGACATTCCCATTTTGGCTGCAAATATGGATTCGGTCATTAGCCCCGAGCTTGCCGATGTTCTCATTGCATCAGGCTCGATTCCTATCTTTCACCGTTTTTCAAAATTTGATGAGCAAAAAACATGGATAAAGAAATACAAAGATAAAACTTTTATTTCTTGCGGGATTCAAAAATTGGATGAGACCCACCAGCTTTTGGATCTAGGGGCTGCCGGAGTTTGTATCGACGTTGCCCATGGCCATTCAGACAGGATGTTTCACCACATTGAAGAGCTGAAAAAAAGGCATCCCGACAAAGAGGTAATTGCAGGCAATGTTTGCACTGCAATGGCCTATCATGATCTCGTCAATGCCGGAGCAGATGCTGTCAAAGTAGGGGTAGGTCCGGGAGCTGCCTGCACAACCCGCATGGTCACAGGCTTTGGAATCCCCCAGTTTACTGCCGTTTATGATTGCGCCCGAATTGCTGAAAAACTCAGGGTGCCTCTGATTGCAGACGGAGGAATACGGACATCCAGAGATGTCGTTTTGGCCTTAGCTGCCGGCGCCAGCACTGTCATGGTCGGCAAACTTTTTGCTTTAACGAATGAATCTGCAGCCCCGAAAAGAAAAGGGGAATCAGGCGCCCTTCAGGCCAAATTCCGCGGACAAGCCTCTGCCGATTTTCAAAATGAATTTTATGGAGGCCTCAAGGCCAAAACGGTTGCCGAAGGGATTGACTTTTGGGCCCCGGTTACCGGCTCTGCCGAAGAGCTAATTAATACTTTTTTGGGAGGCATCCGAAGCGGCATGACCTATGGAGGCGCCCGCAATATCAAAGAACTTCAGCGTAAAGCCGAATTCGTCTCCGTTAGCTTCTCCTATATCAATGAGAGTAAGCCCAGGCCTCAATAAAAAAATTTTCGGTCTCGGTATCGGTCACGGTATCGGTCACGGTATCGGTCACGGATTCCGTGGTTAATTATTCATATTAAGGGCATAATAGGGGATATGGTTAAAGATTTTCTTTATGCAGAGAAAAAAATTTATGACCCAGTTCATGGATTCATCCCTTTTGATGAATTTGAAAAGGAGCTGATCGACTCGCTCCCTTTCCAACGGCTCCATTATATCCATCAGCTTGGAATTGCCTATCTTGTTTATCCGGGAGCTACCCATACCCGTTTTGAGCACTCGCTTGGGGTGATGTATCTTGCCACGCTGATGTTTGATAAAATTTGCAAATCAGTTCGTGTCGATGTATTTCATTTTGTTCCACGGAAAGGGTCATCGGATTATCACTATTGGCGAAGGGTCATTAGGATGGCAGCCCTTTGCCATGATTTGGGGCATTTGCCATTTTCCCATGTCGCAGAAAAGGATTTTCTTGGATCATCCGGTCACGAGACCTGGACTTTGAAAATCATCGACAGCCCCTATCTGCAACCTGTTTGGGAAAAGCTCAAAAAAAACCCTACGTACATGGAAGATCTCGTCGAAAGAGATATTGTTCAGGACATTAAAAAAATCGCGATTGGTGAGGCTAAATGGAAAGCTATTGGGGGAGAAGATTTTTCCCAGTGGGAGAGAATCGTATCCGATGTGATTACAGGGGATTTTTTTGGCGCTGATCGAATTGACTATCTTTTGCGCGATGCAAAAAGTACGGGGGTTGTCTACGGACTTTTTGATTACCACCAGCTCATCGAAATGCTCAAGATCCTCCCATCTGCAGACCAGAATGGTGATGAGCTAAGACTTGGTATTGATGAAAATGGGATCGAATCGTGCGAGGCGCTTTTATTGGCCCGCCATTTTATGCACCGAAGAATTTATCAATATTCTTCCGTCAAGGCCTATAATTTTCATTTGCGAAGATTCATGCTGGCATGCTTTTCCAAACATATGCTGGGCAGTGTCGATGATTTTTTACAGCTAAGCGATACCGATGTGATCTCTGCCTTAAATAAAGCTGCAAAAGACAAAAATGCAGATGGACATAATGACGCCCTTTGCGTGATCCACCGCCGCCATCGCTTCCGAGCCATTGCTTTGCCGGAGGGAATGACAGAACATGATCTTAAAAAATTTCAAGCAAAGGAAAAAATTCCCGATAGTGATATCGATTGGGAATTTCATGACATTCCGCCGCCTCCGGATAGGCTCTCTTTTCCCGTTGCAAGGCGGGCTACTTCGATCATGAAAGCGCGCGAATGCTCCGATCTACTTCTGAAAGTCCCTGCCAAAAAAACCAATTGGATCTATATTTCTCCTGATCAAGATCATGCTCTCATTGATTTTATTGAAAATTGGTCCTCTCACAAATGAATGCCGCCATCCAAGAATTAAAATCATTTAGTAGAGCCGAAAAGCTTTTTATTTTATTTGCGATGATCGCAGGGTTTTGTATCTCAGGAGAATATGCATCAACAAGACCTGCAAGCAGTGCGATTTTTCTCTCCGTCTTTTCAACAGAGGCTATCCCTATTGTCTGGCTGATTTCTGTCCCTTTTAACTTGGCAGTAGTCTATTTCTATAACCGTTTTCTTCCCAAAATTGGACCGCAGAAGATGATGGCCTACACGAGCTCTTTTGTCATGGTATTTCATCTTTTTTGCGCTATTTCTTTGCACTGGTGTCCCAAACTCATCTTTTTGCAATTTTTACTTAAAGACACCTACATTGTCCTCATGTTTAAACAGCTATGGTCGATGATCCATAGCACCATATCATCAACAAGGGCCAAATATCTTTATGGGTGCATCTATGGCATGGGAACGATGGGCGCGATTCTAGGAAGCCTGATCCCTAGTTTTACAGCAGTAGATGTTGGTTCTGAGCAAATTTTTCTTTGCTCCATCCCATTTTATGCCCTTCTCCTCTATAGCTATAGCAAGGCCTATAAACTCAGCGCCTTAAAAGAAGGAGCTTTTTTTAAAAACCTCACCTTAAATCCAAGCCCTATGGAAGGCTTTTCTTTAATCAGAAAATCTAGATACTTAATTGCTTCTCTTTGTCTTGTCGTCTTTATGCAAGTTTCTATTGGACTGATGGACTACCAATTCAATGCTCATGTGGCAATGAATATTTTAGATAAAGACCTTAGGACAGAATATGTTGGAAGCATTGTTGGCTTGACGAATTTATTGAGCCTTATTTTGCAATTTGTCGGGGGATTTTTGTTAGTCCATATTTTGGGAGTTCGGGGAAGCCATCTATTCATTCCCATGATGCTTCTTGCCAGCTCTCTTACTTCCTTTGCCATTCCTACATTTACTGTGATCACATTAGGAAATATCTTCATCAAATCGATCGATTTTTCCATCTTTGGGGTCATACGAGAAATGCTTTACACGCCCCTCAGACTCGATGAGAAATACCGAGCAAAAGCTATCATTGATATCTTTGCCTACCGCTCATCCAAAGCCCTTGTCTCGATCCTCATCTTGGGACTCCAATTCTTCTTCAGCTCCCAAATCCTTGAAATCACAAGCGCCTTTTCCGTAACTATCATTGTTGCCTGGATTATCACCATGAGCTACCTCTTCCGAAAACCGATGGAAGCCTTAGATTATTCATCTTAGCGAAGGTCATGTGACGACTTTTTTGTAGACGTTAGTTGCCCAGAACATAGTGATGATTGTGAAGGGGATTAGGGCTGAAAAGGCATAGATAACTGGGCTAGAGGCAAAATTACCCATAGCAAGGGCTCTTGCAGCTTCCACTACATAATAAACAGGATTGAAATGGGCAACAATTTGAAGCCATTTTGGAGCCAAAGAGATTGGAAGGAGAGTCCCTGAAAGGAGCAAAATGGGCAAATGAATAGCATGGCAAATGGGAGCATAGCGGTCTGATGTTTTCGCAATGATACCCATCGCATTTCCAAAAGAAGAAGTGATGAGAGCGAGCATGGCAAGGAGAACAAATAGAATCAAAAGACCAAAGACATTTCCCCGAAAGCCAAAAGGGAGCGCTATGAGAATAAAAAGGGTGCATTGGAAAAAGACGGAACAAGCATCATAAAATACCCGGCCGGAAAGGATAGAAAATCTTCTTGCAGGAGTGACGCGAAACCTTTCCAAAACACCGGATTCTACCTCATCTATCATGCTAAATCCGGTAAAAATCCCCGTTGAAAAAGCAATAATGGGCAGCATTCCCGGAATGAATAGATTCAAAGCGTTATCCGTTCCAAGGCTTCCATTTTTTGCAAGCGTTCCTAGAATCGGGGTAAAGAGCGTCAAATAAAGAACGGGAGTGATAACACCCATAAATAAAAAGATGGGATTGCGAAGACAAGCCCGAATGGATCGCCAAGTAAGCAGCCTAATTTCAGTAAAAATATTCATACCGGGTCCTCGCGCAAAGATCTTCCTGTTTTTTTCAAAAAGACGTCATTCAAACTAGGAAGAGACATCTGGATCGTTTCAAACTGGATTTGGGATTGGTCTAAAAGGCGCAAGATATCGGGGAGAGCTTTAGATCCTTGATCGACAAAAAGGCGAAGTTCATGCCCGGAGCTACTCATTTCTCGTAAAATCTTTTTCTCTTCAAAAATTTGCATTGCCGGCGCATGTTGCTGCTCGCCTAAGCCAATCGTAATGATTTCTCCGGAAATCTGTTTTTTTAAGTGGGTAGGGGAGCCATGAGCTACGATTTTCCCATGATCGATGATTGCCAAAGAATCAGCTAAAGCATCGACCTCTTCCAAATAATGAGATGTTAAAAAAATCGTTACACCCTGAGATTTTAGCTCTAAAATTTTTGCCCATAAATTACTTCGATTTTGAGGATCTAAACCATTTGTCGGCTCATCTAAAAAAAGAAGCTTAGGTCTATGCATCATCGCAAGGGCAATATCAAGTCTCCGTTTCTGCCCTCCGGAATAGGTCTCCACAATTCGATCAATACACTCCTGCAAGGAAAATGTTTCCACAAGATCCTTTGCCCCGCTCAAAACTTCCCGTTTTTCCATGCCATAAAGGCGTCCCTGCAAGATCAGATTTTCCCAGCCGGTTGCCCGGGGATCTGCCCCCCCTTTTTGGCTCACATATCCAATTCGCCGTCTCACCTCATGAGGATTTTTCTTCACATCGACTCCGGCAACAATTGCCTCCCCCTTCTCAAATGGCAAAAGGGTCGTCAATATCCTAAGGGTCGTCGTCTTTCCGGCCCCATTCGGCCCTAAAAATCCAAAGATCTCTCCCTCAGGCACCTCCAAATTCACACCGCATACGGCATGAATAGCCTTTCCCACTTTATGGTCCTCTTGATGGAAGGTCTTATGAAGATCCAATATCGATACTGCCGGGTGCATAAGGAAAAAATGGTATACTCTAAAAGATATTTCATACAATGATAAAAATTCGTATTATATAGCGGTCTTATGTCTTTAATATTCCCCATCAGCTCAGAAATAGTCGAGTTCCTCCCTAGAGAAAAGACAACTGAATCCACCTGTAAAAAAATTAAGAAATTGTTTATGAGGTTACTTGAGTCCCTTGGACAAATATTTAGTAAAGAAAGAGAGATGCCGCCTCTTTTACCTATAGTGCATCCGGATGTCTTCGAAGGAACCTATTATCAGGTAAATTGGATCAAAGGTTAGCTCCCCAACACTTCGATCGCTTTTTGATAGTTGGGCTCTTGGGCAATTTCAGGGACAAGCTCTGAATAAATGATGTTGTCCGTTTCATCGATGACCATCACAGAGCGGGCAAGGATGCCGGCTAGCGGCCCATCTTCGATCAATATGCCATAGTCCCTGCCGAACTTTTTATCCCGCATCATCGAAAGGGTTAAGACATTTTGGACATTTTCCTTTTCACAAAACCTTTTTTGGGCAAAAGGAAGATCGGCAGAAACGGTTATAATCACAATGTCGGGATTTTTTTTCGCGATTTCATTGAAATGTTTTGTCATGGAAGAGCAAACATCAGTATCGAGGCTGGGTACCGTTGTAAGCAGTTTTCTTTTCCCTTGAAATTCTTTCAAGGTATGGTCACTTAAATCCTTATCCACCAGCTTAAAATCGGGAGCTTTTTTGGGAAGATTGCCGCTCAGCCGAATGGGTTTTCCTTTCAATGTCACCATGATATTAACTCCTTAATAGCTATACCGGAATATCCGGTTGTGAGTCTTTTTGAAAACCTGAATGCAAAATCCTCAGATACTCTTTTCGTAAGTAGCATTTTCCAAAAAGGCAAAGTAAACTTGGGTCTTACTCCTAAAAACTTTTTTACAATAAGCCCTGTTGAATAACACATCTTTTCCAATTCGTCAGGTTTAATAAAAAGGGGATAGACGTGCATATTTGCCGGAGTATTTTGCACAAACCACTCAACACCTTTAATCACCACCAAAAAACTGATCAAATTGCGATTGAAAGTATGAAAAAAGAAAAGCCCTCCGGGCCTTAAGACCC
>CAZXLK010000006.1:0-14463 GCA_964641775.1 uncultured bacterium
GAATATGAAGACAAGCAAGAACTTGTTTGTAAACGCCGCAATCACTGGTAATTATGGGAAAAGCGCAACAACTTGATTTGCCCCGATTTGCAGCGCTCCATTGAACACCACATCATTCCATAACAAATCGTATGCCTTATGAATACGATCCTTGGCTCTGAACACTGATATCCGAGATGCGCTCTGTTTGATTCCTCTTGATGCCAGTGCTCCAATCATATCCCCACCAACCACCATTTGAGGTGCCATGGCCGGAACAAAAAATGCTCCAACAACCCCTGCTACTACTCCCCCAACGCGGAAGTGATTGCCCCGATTTGCATTTTCTTTTTCAAATCGAGCAGTTTTTGTTTTCAGATTTGTAATCTCTTTTTGCATCGATTGCGCAAGATTTTCTAGATCCTTTTTATCTGTTTCTATTTGCAAATCAATTTCTTTTAGATTCTGTCCATGGAATTGACGAATCTTTCGTGTTTGGCTTTTTCTCATATAACATGCAAGGACTGCTTGCATCTCAAGAGATCTTTCCATAAGGAGATTGATTTCATTGTAAAGGGGATAGAGCGATCGTTTAAGCGCCTCTTTTTCTCTACTGGTAAGAAATTCAATAGGGGAGTCTTTATCCAAAAGCTTTTGCTCACGGATCTTCAATGTTTTCAAATGAGACACCAAAAGTTGAATCTGGGAATAGATTTTATTTGCCCCGGTCTCATTTAATATCTGAGTGGAGATGGTCTCCATCTCTTCCATTGTTTTTAGAGTCTTTTCTTTTCTCTCTTGAAAAATGCGATTTGCAAATCTAGCGTTTACCTCTGGCTTTGAATCTCCGCTGATGACAAAATTTTCAGCTAGTATATCAATGATCTGTGCAGTAAGGTTTTCAATGGTATTTCTAAACTCTACTTTAGCTTTTTCGAAATCTTGTTTCAATTTTTCTTCGTCCTGAGGAGGATGACCAGAAAGAGCATTTGTTGCGCTATCAAAAATAGTTGCAAATAGATTCTCCAGATTCTCTTCGACTGCAAATTGGTCGTACATGCAATTTAGGCCGATGTCCATTACAAGATGGATCAGGGTGTCTTTCTGAACTAAAAACTTAACCAAACGATCTTCGCCTTTGTCAAAAAGCTCTTTATTTTTCAGCCTTTCAAGCGCAACTTGCACTTCTTCAACCGTATTGCAATTAGCCATTCCGAGAGATCTCAAAATTTGCTCCGAAAGTGCATCAAACTTTCTCGATCCCCCGGGTGCTCCAGGATCCCCATTTTTAAGAGTTTCTTGCAGAGTTTTAATCTGAATAGTAAGCGATTGTGTAAGGTTTAAGAAAAAAGGAATATTTTCTTTTTTGAACTGCTCTTTACAAGTATCGAAAGTAGAGCCAAGAAGCATTGGGACAATCTGCTCGCGTACAATCCACGTCGCAATCCAGTTGATCGGGTAATTGAAAATAGAAAATCCAAAGTCGATATGAGAAGGGGCCAAATGCTTCATGATGGAACCGGTGAGCTTTTTGAAAAGCTCTGCCCGCTGCTCAACTGTTTCTTTGGTCGCTTTTTCACGGTAGCTATGCAAATCTCCATTTGCCCCATTTTCATTTGCAAAAGCTACAGTTGCATTGTTATAAGTTTTGAAAAACTCTACTATATCTTCTATAAAGCCATTTAAAAACTGATTTCTCTTCTCTCCATCTTTTATGATATTGGTCCTAACTGCATTGAGAATGTGTTTTAAATAGGCGTCAATACCAATTTCTAGAAGGCCTGTCTTCCAAAGTAATAGATAAAAGATTCCAATGATGATTTTTTTCCCAAGACTAATCTGATCGCCATACTCATTCATGTAAATCTTCCAAAGAGAAGGGTCTTCGCTTTGAGATAAATCATCTAGCATATAAAAAATGGCAGAGCTGTCCCCACCCTGAATCCCGCTATAATAATGCATGGTTTGCAGCATGCTGAGAAAGCCCACTTTTTTGATGAGAAGATCGAACTTTTGGTCGGTATTTTTTATAGCAACCGCTGCAAGATCAATGGGCTTTTTAGCTGGGATAACCGGCAAGGACTTCGTCAGTCTTGCTTCAAATACTTTGATTTTTTCATCAAGCTCGGAAAGAGGCTTGGATGGATCTTTAGGTGAAACCTTGTTTTGGGCACCTCTTAAGAGATAATTTGGAGTTTCAAAGGCATTTGCCCTTGCCCACTGAAACCAAGAACTATTTTGACTTGTAATAGATGTCATAAATTTTCCTAAATAGTATTATACTATATTTGTGACTAAAATTCTATGTAAAGAAATTACTATGAATGACTTCGATGAGCTTCTAAAAATTTGTGATACCCTTTTGGGTCCTAATGGCTGCCCCTGGGATAAAGAGCAGACATTCAATACCTTAAAACCATACATTCTCGAAGAGACCCATGAGCTTTTAGAAGCCATGGATATGAATGACAACAAAAAAATTGAAGAAGAGCTGGGCGATTGTATCTATGCGTTGATCTTTCTTGCCAAGCTTGCTGAGCAAAATCAATTATTTAGTATTAAGGATTCCCTCCGTCTTGTTGCTGAAAAGCTCATCCGTCGTCACCCCCACATTTTTCAAGGAGTGAAAGTGGCATCTACGGAAGAGGTTATGCACAATTGGGAAGCCATCAAGAAAAAAGAGGGGAAAAAGAATCCCATCGCAGACATTCCACCAACGCTACCCGCCCTAGCTCGGGCGCAAAAAATCGTCTTAAAGCTCCGCCGTCATAAAAAAGAGTCCCGTAAGTCCTCGCCTCTCACATCGGAAGACGAGCTAGGAGAAAAACTCTGGGAGCTTGTGCAGCAAGCCGAAAATGCCGGTTTCGATGCGGAAAGCGCACTTCGGCTTGCCTGCCTCAAGCACGAGCAAAACTGGATTCATTAACAAAAAGTAGTCTGAAAACAGTTCTTTATTTTTTGACAAAAAGTAACTTCTTCAGCATTGCTTGCAGCAGTTTTTTGAAAAGAAACACCCACATGTGCAGCACAGGTGTACTCAGGGGCAGGCACTGGGGTTACTACCACTTTTTTTACAACTTCATCCACTTTTTTTACTTCTTCTTTTGGTGAATTTTTAGGTGAAGAAACAGGTGAGTCTTCACCTGGAAACACAACTACCCAATCAGAATCAGGGCTTATTTTTCTATCTAGTGCATTCATCATATAAAAAACCTTTTTACAAAAATCAAAGAGACTTATCTTTTATAGAAAGTTCCCTTGAACAATCTACACTTTTCAAGAGCAAAATTAAGATCACAAATTGTCTGATATCTTTGCTTCAAAGAGTGGGTTTTGGGAGGAAACTGTTCTATCAAAAGTCCCTTAGAGAGCAAAAATTTGATCACCCGATAAATTGTGTCATCACTACGCTCTGTATAATGAGCAATTTCCCATCTGCTACACCATCTGCCATGGCAAAACTTTAAGGCCTTTTCATGGGTAGATTCTCTATTTGATTTTACCTTCGCAGAAATGGTAGCAGCTATGTCATCTACAGAAGCTTCCAGTGAAATTGGCTCTTGCCAGCTTGGGTCTGTCCAGAGTATCGGAAAATCATTAACATCATTGAAATTTAGGCTCCTGAATGTCATATTGGTTTATTTTTTTTCCTCGATTTCATGTTGGATATCTTCATCTTTTTCCTCCTCGTCTTCTATTTCCTCATCAGGCGTGGGAGCAATGAATTCTTTACCCAGTACATAAATGGATCCTAAAGAAAAAAGAATCGGAAGGAAGATCCGCCAAGCAATATCAAATTGAACAGTGATAAAAGTCCCAACAAAGACAAGAAGCGATATGCACATATCATACGTTCTTCCAAGGAGATATTGCCTTAATGCAAATGGAATTCCAATGACAAGCATAATCCCCGGCCACCAAATATCTACAATGATCAAAATGATCATCCCGACTAAAAATATGATGCCGCTGATGGCATTTGCTTTTTTCTTTGAGGTGATGGTTGTCATTAACCGCCCGCTTGAGATAAAATCATTTTCACATGAACTACTCAGAAATTCAAGCTCTTCTTGGCGACCAAGCAGAATCACTTTTAAAACATACCTGTAAAACGGTTCCCAAAAATCAACTCCACATTCCGGGACCTGATTGGGTGGATCGGATTTTTGCAGTGAGCGATCGCAATTCTAGAGTCTTAAGAAGCCTCCAATCGCTTTTTTCTCATGGGCGCCTAAAAAATACCGGCTATCTTTCCATCTTACCTGTCGATCAAGGAATTGAGCATGGAGCAGGCGCTTCTTTTGCCCCAAATCCCGAATATTTTGATCCTGAAAATATCATCAAACTTGCAATAGAAGGGGGGTGCAATGCAGTTGCATCTTCTCTTGGTGTGTTAGGAAGTGTTTCCCGCAAATACGCTCACAAAATTCCCTTCCTTCTTAAGTTGAACCACAATGAGCTTCTCTCTTTCCCAAATAGTTACGACCAAACCATTTTTGCAGGCGTCAGGCAAGCCTATGACATGGGATGTGTTGCAGTAGGTGCTACGATCTATTTTGGCTCACTCGAGAGCCGCCGCCAAATCCAGGAAATCAGCCATGCTTTTGCAATAGCCCACGAACTTGGAATGGCCACAGTCCTTTGGTGCTACCTCCGCAACAAGGCTTTTAGAGCTGATAAAGATTACCATGAAGCCGCCGATCTTACCGGACAAGCGAATCATCTTGGCGCAACCCTTGGCGCAGATATCGTAAAGCAAAAGCTTCCCGTCTGCGATGGGGGATTTAAAGCCCTGAATTTCGGCAAATTTTCCGAAAAAATGTACACCCAGCTCTCAAGTTCCCATCCCATCGACCTTACCCGCTACCAAGTTATTAATGGCTACATGGGCCGCATTGGCCTCATCAACTCCGGAGGCGCCTCCGGCAAGAATGATCTTCAAGAAGCCGCAATGACTGCCGTCATCAATAAACGGGCCGGCGGCATCGGCCTCATCTCAGGCCGCAAAGCCTTCCAAAAACCGATGAAAGATGGCATCCATCTTCTCAATACCATCCAAGATATCTACCTCGCCAAAGAAATCGCCTTAGCTTAAAAATTCACCACAGAGATAGAAACCACAGAGGAAGATTTTCTTTTTACTTTCCGATCCCGATACCGTGCCCGATACCGAGACCGAGACCGAATAGGGTATCATCACGACCTATGCCCCAATTCCCAATTTTTCAATCTCTCTCGGTATGCTTCCAGAAACTCAAGTCTTTCGGTATTTTCTTTCATCTCATTTTCGATCCGTTGGATCATATGTGTGGAAATAATTCTGTAATTACCATCATTTATTTTGTCCAATTCTTCGATTTCATGCAGATTTTGGTGTAATAGATCAATCACAACAGGACAATCAATTTCTTCATCGAGAAGTTCTCTAATTTGACCCAACGTCTTATTTACATCTTTTCTTATCCTATGAATGTCTTTTAAAAGACGATTTCCAATTCGGATGATCGTATTTGATGTTTTGATCATTCTTTGGAACTTTTTTGCATCTGGGGGGATATTCGAGTGCATGAGTTTTGTGCAACTTTTTCCAAACAAATATTGGCGATGTTTGGAATAGTTTTCATATCTTTTCATGATCAAATCATCGCGGGCTGAAAGATTTTGAAATTTCAAAAATACATTCATAATTTCCCCATCTTCCTCCCCGGATGGCTTGGGTTATTTTTTCTACGGAAAGTTTTGTTATGATAGGTTGTATTGTCATAATCCCCTGTTGTTAAAGTGGATAGACTATACCGCATTTTGAAAAAAAGTCAAAGAGAGAACCTGATTATCCTTGCCTAATATTTCTCAGATAAAATCCAATCGGGTCGCTGAAATCGACGTCGTCGAGGATCGAACTTTCATCATCAAACCGTTCTACTGCTTTAATATTTACACGAGACGCTCTATTTTGTGATTTAGCATCTGAATACCCACTTTCATCTCCGGTTATTGGAAAGGTTAGGGGGCAATTGTTATCATGGTTCAGAGGGGTGTTCTGATCATAATTATTAGTATTATTAGTACAAGCGAAACATCTAAAATAAAATGACATAATTATCTCCTATTATTATTAATATATCTATTATAACAATTATGTTATTTAATTACAATTAATTATTTACTGAGATAAATAATTCTGGGATAAATTCTTCTTATTTCATCAACAATTAGAGAACCAAATTACCCTTGCCTGGCGGCTACCATAAGTTGGTCCAAGAAATTCGTATGAAAACTTGGTTCAGAATTCATCGGGTCGTCGGAAGGGGTGGGGAGAATCGAACTTTCATCATCAAATTGCTCTACTGATTTAACACTTACAGAATACGCTCTATTTTGTGATGTAGTTTCTGCATACATACTTTCATCTCCAGTTGTTGGAGTTATTGGAAAGTTTAGGGCGCAATTCATACCGTGGTTCAGAGGAGTTTTAAGTTCATAATTATTGGCATTATAGGTCATACAAGCAAAACATTTAAAATCAACTGACATAATTATCTCCTTTTATTATAATATATATTATAATAATTTTTTGATTTAATCGCAATTAATTATTTTATGGGATAACTTCTTCTTATCTCATTAAGTGTTTTTTCAGATACGGAGCAGTTCTCGAAACTTTTGATTTGGCCACTTCTTCGGGAGTGCCTTTGGCCATGATTTGGCCCCCCTTTTCTCCTGCATCGGGGCCGAGGTCGATGACGTAGTCGGCGCCCGCGATGATATCGAGATTGTGCTCGATAATGATAAGTGTGTTTTTCTTATCTGCCAGTTTATGAAAAATGGGAAGGAGTCTTTCAATATCCACGCTATGAAGCCCGACCGTGGGCTCGTCGATGAGATACAGCGTTTTGCCTGTCTCTCTTTTGGCAAGCTCGCGGGACAAGCGAAGCCTTTGAGCCTCGCCGCCGGAAAGTGCTGCCAGCTCAGAGCCCAATTGCAAATAGGAGAGCCCCACATCATCGAGAAGC
Source organism: uncultured bacterium (assembly GCA_964641775.1). Taxonomy (GTDB): domain Bacteria; phylum Chlamydiota; class Chlamydiia; order Chlamydiales; family SM23-39; genus CAIPFQ01. Next base: position 6,993 of record CAZXLK010000006.1, read on the forward strand.
TTCAATCGTTTATACACTTTGGGAATTTCGGAAAAGATTTGCATCGCTTCCATTGCTGTGAGCTTTAAAATCTCTCCCACATTTTTGCCCCGATAACGAACTTCTAAAGATAGGGGAGTCAGGCGAAGGCCCTTGCACGACTCGCAAGTCACTCTCACTGCGGGCAAGAATTGCAAATCAACAGTCTTATACCCCAGTCCCCAGCAAGTGCGGCACATACCTCTCATGTGATTTGGGCTAAAGTGGCGGCCTTGCAGCCCCTTTGCTTTGGCTGCAGGAAGCTCAGCAAAATGGCCCCGAATAAAGGGCATGATTTCGGCGTAGGTTCCAACATCTGCTCTTGCCGTTTGTCCAATCGGGCTTTGGTCCACTGTGATGACCTTTTCAAATTCTTTCAGCCCCCAAAATTTTGTCCCTTCATATTCCAAAGGCTCTGTTTTTTTCTTGATCTCTGCGGCGGGCTTGATGAGGCCCCGCATGAGTGTTGATTTCCCCGACCCCGATACTCCCGTGAAACAGGTAATTGCCCCTTTTGGGATTTCCAGCCCCAAATTTTTCAAATTATGTAGATTTGCATTTTCAATTTTAATCCCGGGAGTAAATGGCCTTCTTTTTTGAGGAATCGCGATCCTTTTTTTCCCGCTCAAATAAGCTCCCGTTAAAGAATTTGGACTTTCACAAATTTCCTTTAAACTCCCGGACGCCGTAACTTTTCCTCCCAAAATTCCAGCTTTTGGGCCAAAATCAAAAATCTGATCTGCAATTGCAATCGTCATTGGATCATGCTCAACAAGAATGAGCGTATTCCCAAGTTTTGTTAATTTTTGTAGAGCCAGATTTAAAAGCTCATTGTTGTAAGGATGCAGTCCGATGGTTGGCTCGTCCAAAATATAAAGACAAGATGTCAATCCCGATCCAAGCTGCCTTGCCAGCCTAATTCGCTGTAGCTCTCCGCCGCTCAATGTCGGAGCGGACCTTTCCAATGTCAAATAGCCAAGTCCCAAAGAGATCAAAAATTCCAAATATTTAACAATCTGACCTTTTGTTTCTTCTAAAAACGATTCTCCCTTTAGCTTGATCTTTTCAATAAAGGCCAAAGCCTTTTCTATTTCCATGCGGCAAAAATCAGAAATTGTAACTCCCTCAATCTTCACATTTCTTGCGAGTGGACCGAGCCTGGTCCCATCGCAAATAGGACAAGCGGATGTGATCATGTGGGGAAAGAGCGCCTCTTTCATTTCCCGATTTCCCATCCGAAGCGCTCCGGTAAAGACCGCATTTAGCCCGAGCCACTTCACTTCTAACTTCTTGATTGTTTTTTCAGGCCCACCATGAAAAATGATATTTTGTTCTTTTTCGCTTAAGGTTTTAATGGGCTCATGAGCGTCATCGAAATATTTCTCAACTAATTTGACTGCCTCTTTCGTTCCTTTGTCCTTAAATAATCTCAATGAGAGATCCGACATCGAAAGCCGCAAGATGCTCTTCAAATTTGGCACGCCATAGACGAGCCCCAATCCCTGACACTCCAAACACATTCCTGCATCGTGATTGAAAGAAAATGTCTGAGGAGTGATTGGCGGATAGGATTTTCCTGTCTTTTCACACGCAAACGCCAAATTGAAATACAAATCCTCTTTTTCCGTTGCAACAACAAGAATTTCCCCCGCCTTTTCTACCGCCTCAAAAAGCCTCTTTTCTGATTTCGGATCGACAACTAAGCGGTCAATCACTAAAAAAAGCTCATTTTTCCTATGTTTTTCAAATGGGATTTTTTCATCGAGGGCAAATATCACACCATTTAGCCGAATTCGCAAAAATCCGCTTCGATTCAATCTCTGTACCATCTCTTCAAACGACTCTTTTTTTTGCATGGAAAGAGGCGATAGCACCTGGATCTTTTCTCCTTTGGGGAGCTCCAAAATCCTTTTCACCACATAATCTTTACTTATGTGCTTGATCTCTTCTCCGCTCTCGGGGCAATAGGCTGTTCCCAAATGGGCATAAAGAACGCGCAAAAGGTCATAGACTTCCGTAATCGTCCCAATGGTGCTTCTTGGGTTCAATCCACCTGTTTTTTGCTCCAACGCAATAGAAGGGGAGAGGCCGTCGATTTTGTCCACAATGGGTTTGGGAAGCTGTTTGATCATCGATCTGGAATAAGCCGGCAGCGTCTCAGTATATCTCCTTTGTCCTTCTGCATAAAGAGTATCAAAGGCCATCGAGGATTTTCCGGAGCCGGAAGGTCCTGTAAAAATAGAAATTTTTCCTCTTGGGATACTAAGCGATACTCCTTTCAAATTATTTTGAGAAGCGCCCACCACTTCAATCGCTTTTGCCCTTTCATCCATTGGAATAGCTGGGCTTTTATATACAGGCAGCCCCTTCAAAGCCTCTTTTTCCGGCGGCCCCGCACCCATGAGCTTACCGCCATAAATTCCTGCTCCCGGTCCCAAATCAATGATCCAATCCGAAGATCTAATCAAATCCAAATTGTGCTCAATGACCAAAACTGTGTTTCCTTGGGTCACAAGGCGCTGCAAAATCGCAATCAGTTTTTTGATATCAGCAAAATGAAGACCTGTTGTCGGCTCATCAAAAATATAAAGCGTTTTGCCGGAGCTTGGCCTGACCAATTCTTTTGCTAGCTTAATTCTTTGCGCCTCTCCACCGGAAAGAGTTGTCGATGATTGGCCAATCGATAAATAGCCAAGCCCCACTTCATTTAAAACTTCAAGCTTTCTTCGAATGGAGGGAATCGGATCAAAATGCTGCAGCGCACTTTCCACATCCATCGCCAACACATCTGCGATATTTTCCCCTTTGAATTCAATTGCCAAAATCTCAGGATCAAACCTTCTCCCTTTGCACTGCGGACACTCTACCCATGCATCTTCCATAAAATCCATGTCGATCCGAGTGCTTCCCATACCGCCGCAATAGCTGCAAGAGCCCTCTTTGACATTGAAGCTAAAATGTCCCGCATCAAATCCTCTTATTTTGCTCTCCGGAAGCTCAGCAAAAAGATCGCGTATCTCATCAAAGAGCTTGATGTAGGTTGCAGGATTGGATCTTGGGGTTCTTCCAATGGGCATTTGATCAATGGCAATGACTTTATCAATGAGATCTTGCCCCTCTATTTTTTGATGCGTTCCAACGGTTAATTTTGCATGGTGAAAATGGTTTGCAAGCGCAGGATATAAAATATCGGTGATGAGAGAGGATTTTCCGGAGCCGCTCACTCCTGTCACACAAACAAAAAGCCCAAGAGGAATTGCCACATCAACATTTTTTAAATTGTGATGGGTTGCTCCAAAAATTTTGATCTCATGCTCTCTTTTTTTTCTATTTTGAGAAGGCTCCATCTTGAGCCTTCCCGCCAAATAATCCCCCGTAATCGAGTTCTTCGCCTTCAATATTTCATCAGGCGGGCCTACGACTAAAATTTCTCCTCCATGCTGACCGGCACCGGGCCCTACATCGACAACTGTATCTGCGGCTAAGATTGTATCGGCATCATGCTCCACCACAATAACCGTATTGCCCTTGTCTCTTAAGTAAAAAAGGGTCTCAATCAGCTTATGGTGATCTTTGTGATGAAGCCCAATCGACGGCTCATCCAAAACATAGATAGCGCCTGCAAGAGGCGATCCAATTTGTGAGGCAAGCCTTACCCTTTGCGACTCTCCGCCGCTCAAAGTGGGCGATATCCGATCCAAGGAAATATATCCTAGTCCCACATCGATGAGAAATTGGAGCCTTAGCCGAATTTCTTTCAAAAGCTCTAAAGCAATGATCTCTTCTGTTTTACTTAAGTTTAACTTATTAAAAAACGCGAGCGCATCAATCAAGGAATCTGCAGTGACTTCTGCAATTTTTTTGCCGCCAAGCCTTGTCTCGGCGGGATAAGGTTTAATCCTTGCGCCATGACATTCGGGGCAAATGGTCTCGGTCATGAGCTCACTAATTTTTTTTCTATACACTTCGCTCGTTGCGGCCTTTAGCCTCTCTTTTGCTTCGTGAATGACCCCTTGCCACCTAACAAATTCAATGCGGCCGCCAATTTTCATCTTGGTCCATTTTTGATCCAGGCCATACAAAAACGCGTTCTTTGCCTTTTCCGGTAAATCTTTCCACGGCTTATCGATATTGAACTTGAACATCTTTGCCAAATGGTTATAGATGCCGCCAAAACGGATCGTCTTGTAAGAGCTTCCAATCTTGCAGCAGTCTTCGGCAATGCTCAAATTGGGATCGATGATTTTTTTTAAGTCAAATTCCGCAGCGATTCCAAGTCCTGAACAAGTAGGGCACATTCCGCTTGGGTGGTTAAAAGAAAAATCTTGCGGGGCTAACGGGCCATAGGAAAGACCCGATTTTTTCGAATAGGCGGTTTGGGAAAATAAAATCTCCTCATCGCCATGTTGGACACTGCAGATTCCATTGCCCATCTCTAATGCAGAAGTCACTGCCTCAGCCACCCTTGCCTGATCTTGCGAGATCCGATCAATCACAATGTCCACATCATGTGCCTTGGCTTTATCCAGATGAATCGGCTCAGATAGATCAACAAATTCTCCATCAATTCTAAGTCTTGTAAATCCCTTGCTGATCAGCTCCTGAAATTCCTCAACAAAAGCCCCTTTTTGTCCCTTTGCAAAGGGAGCCAAAACAATGATCTTGCCTTCCATCTGTCCAACTTGAGCTATGATTTTTTCTTTACTCAAGGCCCCTACCGGCTCTTTACTCACAGGGCAGTGGGGTATTCCAATTCGGGCATAAAGAACCCGTAAAAAATCATAAATTCCGGTCAAAGTCCCCACTGTGGATCTTGGCGTTCTGACGGCGAGCTTTTGCTCAATGGCAATGGTGGGAGAGATTCCCGAAATACTTTCCGCTTCGGGCTTCGGCAGCTCTGCCAAATGCCGCCTCGCCTGATGAGAAAGCGATTCAATATAACGCCTTTGCCCTTCTACATAAATCGTATCAAAAGCAAGTGAAGATTTTCCCGAGCCCGAAACCCCTGTAAAAACAATGAGCTCCCCTGGATTTAAGGTAAGGTCAACCTTCTTCAGGTTATGTACAGATACTTTTTTTAATATTATCTTTGGGTTCATAGCTGCCATTCTACCATGGCTAAGGATAATCGTGAACGCTTGTGCCAGGTACGCTTACCCTTTTTTTAACGCAGAGGCGCAAAGGCGCAAAGAACGCAAAGGGGACATATAATCCCGGCCTCCACTTTTTTGCTGGCACAAAAAAGTTTTGCCCTTCGAAAAATTTTTTCCTTCAAGCCTTCGGCTCGAAAAAAAATTTCCCTTCGGGCATCTGAGCTTTCAGCTCAGTGGAGGCCTAAGAGGGCCCCGTTTCTTGAACTTTAGTTCAAGAAGACATGAGGGGGAAAATTTTCGATCGACCGAAGGTTGAAGCGAAAATTTTTTACCCGAAAGCATTTTTGCGAACCGGGGTCCCCGAAAACGCATCGTTTTTGGGGTGGTTTAGCAAAATTAGGGGCCCTCTGGGTAGCGAGCACCCTTTGCGTTCTTTGCGCCTTTGCGCCTTTGCGTTTTAATTGTCTCAGCATGCAAACATGAATAGTCCTAATTGCTAAGTATTTCTTACCTAAGTAAAATCCCAAATATGACCTTTACCCGTACAAAAATTGTCTGTACGATTGGCCCTGCCACTTCTTCTTATGAAAAAATTGTTGAGCTTGTGAAGGCGGGGATGAATGTGGCCCGGTTGAACTTCAGCCACGGAAGCTTTCAAGAGCATGAAGAGGTGATCCGGCATTTGAAAAAGGCAAGAAGAGAGCTGAAAATTCCCCTTGCCATCATGATCGACATCAAGGGCCCGGAAATCCGGGTAGGAAAGCTCGATGAGCCAATCACGATCAAACCAAAAATGCGCTTCAAGCTGGTGCCTCTCGGTGAAAAACTTGGGAGTGATGAAATCCCTATTCGCCCCATTGAAGTGTTTGAGGGGATCACTCCTAAAACGAAGATTCTTTTTGATGATGGGAGCCTGATTTCCAATGTCCTTGAAATTGGGCCAAATTTTGCTCTCATTGAATTTCAAAATGGGGGGACTTTAAAAAGTGGAAAAGGGATCAATATTCCGGGAGCCCATCTCAATCTTCCCGCAGTTACCCAAAAAGATATCGATGATTTGAAATTTGGCTGTAAACACGACGTCGATCTTGTCGCAGCCTCTTTTATCCGCTCTGCCCATCATATTCTCTCCTACAAGAAATTTTTAGCCGATGAGGGAAAGTCGGACATTTTAGTCATTGCAAAGATTGAAAATGCTCATGGCATTGAAAACTTTGACAGCATCGTTCAAGTCTCCGATGGAATCATGATTGCACGAGGCGATCTTGGAGTAGAGGTTGAGCTTAGTAAAGTTCCCAAACTGCAAAAAATGATGATCCGCAAATGCTATCAGGCATGCAAGCCCTCGATTACTGCAACCCAAATGCTTGAATCGATGATTGTCAATCCAAGGCCAACCCGCGCAGAAGTCTCCGATGTGGCCAATGCAATCTATGATTCCACTTCTGCCATCATGCTCTCAGGAGAGAGCGCAGTTGGCAATTACCCGATTGAGGCGGTCCAAAAGATGAAAAACATTGCACGGGAAACTGAGGCCGATTTTCCCTTCCATGCGTTTTTCCAGCACCATTCTGTGCATGATTATCATGATTTATCCTCTGCTGTTGTGATGGCTGCAATCAAAACTGCCTACAGCACCAAAGCAAGAGCGATCTTTGCCTTTACAACAAGCGGCATGACCGCCCGCCTCGCTTCTCGGCTCCGCCCCGAAATGCCCATCATTGCCGTAACAGCAAGTGAAAAGGTCTATCATCAATTGGCTCATAATTGGGGGGTCATTCCAATCCATTGCCCAAACCTTGCGAATGCCAAAGATGCTTTTTCAGCAGCCAGCTCCTTTGCATTGCAAAATGGCTTCATTTCTTTTGGCGACATTGTTGTTGTGACAGCAGGCGTCCCTTTTGGCAAAAAGGGGACGACCAACATGATGACCGTTCAGAGCGTCGGCGATATCCTGGTTCGCGGCCACATTGGCTATGGCAAAAAAACCACAGGCCCCGTTTCCATTGTCCTAACCCCCATCGGCCTAACCCCGGAAACCCTCAAAGACCGCCTTGTCGTCATTTCCCATTGCGATGAATCTTTTCTTCCCGTCTTAAAACAAGCCCGCGGAGTCATCTTGCAAAATTACCTCGGCGATACTACCTCAGAAAAATACGCTGAGCTCGTCGCCAAAACCCTCAATATCGCCGTCATCACCCGCGCCGATGGCGCCATGAGCATCCTCCAAGAAGGAGAGGAAATCAGCATCGATCCCCAAAAAGGGATCATCTTCCGGGGAAGTGCAGAATCCCCCTAAAGCCCAATTAGAGAACCCGTTAGAGAACTCGTGAACGTTTGCGCTTGCGCTTGCGTTACCG
>CAZXLK010000006.1:14563-37726 GCA_964641775.1 uncultured bacterium
ACCCGTTTGGCGTTTCCCGACCCGTTTGGCGTTTCCCGACCCGTTTGGCGTTTCCCGACCCGTTTGGCGTTTCCGATCGGGACACGTTTCGGTAACGGCGGGGTCCCCGAAGACGCATCGTCTTTGGGGTGGAAACGCAAGCGCAAGCGTTCACGTTATTATCCTTATCCCGATATAATAATGGGATAATTATCCATTAATTTTTAATGCAGAAATTGTTATAATATTATTTAAAACAAGTGGGTAATTATGTCTATGTTACCAACCAGTCCTCTAACGGAAAGTCAAACGGCGGGTTTATTGTCGTCCGCTACGCATACCCCTTTGCCTAGCCGATCTCTTTCTGCTCTAGTTGTTCCTTTGATTGTGGAAGGAGGGACCTATATTGCAAAAGGGCTTTCCGATATCGCTAGATTCACGGTGACTTTGGGGGCGGGAGCTGCTCCCGTTATAGCCCAAACCGGGCTGATTTTTTCGACGGTTTTTGGCTTTGGGATCAATACCTTTGTCGAAGTGGGAAACGGGATCGTTGATTACAGAAATGCATCTCAAATCCATGACCATGAAGGGCAAAGAACCGCCGGGTCAAAAATTGCCAATGGAGCTGCTTCCGCAGGAGCATGGGCTCTTACCGGCGTTCAAACTGCAGCGCCTGCTGCCCCTGTGATTATCGGGACTCTTGCCACGGTCTTTTTTGGTATTGGCCTTGCCGTAGGGATCATTTCAACTAGTGTCGACATCAAGCGAAGCTACACATTTCTCTCAAAACTGGATGGAGAGGAAGGGGTAGACTATTTGCAAAGCTTAAGAGATTTAAATCCAACCGACAAAGAAGTTGTGCTCCAATATCTGAAAAGAAGAACAAATGGAAACATTGCGAAGAAGATTCTAGGTATAGAAGAAGATAAAGAACCTGTAAAAATAGACAAGCAATTCGCTTTGGAAGTTAAAGCAGCAGCCCTGACAACTATCAAATTCAAAATAGCGGTTCTTGCTGTATATCTTCTTGCAACTGTAGCATTAGTGTTAGGGACATTTTTCGCAATGGTCGCTTTGTCTCATATCCTTTTTGCTGCAGCAGCAATCATCTTGATTGGGATCTATCTCTATTCTATCTTTTCATAATATAATTTGTGCATAATTGCTAAATTGAATTAACTTATAATTATGAAACCCAAAAATAGACCGGGCAAGGCAATTACAGGCGGCAAATTGCAAAGAGAGGCGATTTCTAAGGCTAAGCCACTGACACAGAATCAAATGCAACATCTTAAAAAAGAAAAGATTGCAGGCTCATTAGGCTCTCAAGCCGGTCGGCAAGGAAAAAGAGCCGATTGGGACATCGACTACGAACAAGGAGTCGAATTCGATAAGAAAAAAATCCCTTCCAGAGATCCGGAAACCAATACCATCGACGGCACCCGCCGATGGGGAAAAAGAAATCCACATTAAATCACTCTTTCTACAGCCATTGGAGTGTTTCCTCTAAATGGCCAAAAAGTATCCATGTAAAGGGGGATGAGGTTTGCAACGCTTAAGAAAAGGTTTTGAAGAGCTGTTACAAGCTCGCGGGGCAAGGAGGGCGATAAGGCTACCATGCTGACAAAAAAGCTTAGAATATAGACGATCTGCTGAAACATTCTGACATTCAAAGCCTGGCTCCAGTTTGCAAGCTCTTTTTCCACAACCTCGATTTGCTGGGGAAGGACATTATGATCTTTGATCTGAATCAAAAGATCAAAAATAGCAACTGCACCCTCTGATCCAACATCTTCTTGCAATTGTTCCATTTTATTGCTTAAAACATTAAACAGATCGGGGTGACTGTTAAGATTCTTAAAACTTAAAGTTTTGTCATTCTCATACAACTCTTCTATCTTTCCCCAGTCCCTATTTTCTATGTAGTTTTTTAGGGTGTTCAATTGGAGTTTCGAGCCAAAGTCTTTTGCATCATGGATATTTTTGATCCTAAGCACAAGTTCAATCATTGTAGGAATCGTAATTGCCAAGAAGAGAACAGGAAGGAGCCAAGGATGAGCGGCAATGATTGCCCCCACAACAGCAAAGAGAGCCACTTTCGCAGAAAGTGTTGCAATAATCATGATTGCGCCGATAGCTGTTAAACAAAAAAAGTCTAAAATCAGCCTTAAGGCGAGTTTGTTATCGGTACCAATATTCTTTAATCCGTTCACTAAACAAACAAATCCGACCCCTATGTTGATAGCGCCGCCAACAACACCGCAAACAAGTCCTATACCCGTAGCGCTTGCAATGGATGGGATGAGAGTTTGAAGACCCTGAAATCCAACATATCCCATTGTGAAAAGATCGCCACCAATGAGAATGCTTCGGTCTACAAGGCGGAATCTGGCCGAAGCCATATTTTGCCTTTTGCTCTCAAGGATCTCCTTCATTAAAAAAGAGACCCTATCATCTGATGGCCAGATAGGTTTATAGTCTCTGCTAATTGCGACAAGTTCTATATCCATAATTAATATATTATAAACAAAATATTTAAAAAAATCAAACTGTTTGATTAAAAGGATAAGCTCAGTTATTGGAATAATTATGAAGCGGTACTGGCCTTTATTCTGCCTTATTCTAATTGCTGCAATTGCTGCGGGCGTTCTTATGGCAGATAACCATAAAAACTGGATGTCATACTTCATGGGGTTTTTTCTCTCTCAATTTGCCATGCTCAAGCTCTTTAACCCCATTCAGTTTGCAGATGGCTTCCAGATGTATGATCTCATTGCCCAAAAAACCCGCATTTACGCCTATATCTATCCCGTTATTGAACTCGCATTGGGTTTAAGCTTTTTGGGTTTTTTCCTGCCCGTTTTGACTTGTATAGTAACCATTATCATTTTGGGGATAGGAGCTGTCGGAGTAACGATTGCCCTCATGAAAGGCCTTGATGTTCGGTGCGCCTGCATGGGAACTGTCTTGGATGTCCCGCTATCCACAGTGACTTTATCTGAAGACATTTTAATGATTGTTATGTCGCTTCTTTTGATTATTTATCGATAATACACATTTTCCGATACCGAGACCGATACCGAGACCGATACCGAGACCGATACCGAGACCGAGACCGATTAAAATATAAGTTCGGTCACGGGAACGGTCACGGTAACGGTCACGGTTGAATTGCAAGTATTGCTGAAAAGGAAGGCATAGTTAAAGAGGGTGGAAGAACGGGACCATCCTTATTTAAAAAATGATCTTTCCAGTCCTTTTCTGATCGGACAACTTCTTTCCATGAGCCTTCGGGCAGTTGAATTTGCACTTCATGATTATGGGAGTTGAACGCAATATAGAGTTGGTTTTTTCCTTTGAGTGTGCAAGCGATAAAGTGAGACTCAGGATTCCAATTGGGCTTTCCAGGATTGATGCCATGCCAATCGATATCGTTTTTTGTTAAAAATTCGGTGCGGCGCAGCTCGGGATGTTTTTTTCTAAAGGCAATCAGGGAAGAGACAAAGCCTAGTTGATCCTGATGTATTTGGTCCCACAAAAACCAATTGAGCCCATTATCCTGCGTGTACGGATTATTGTTTCCATTCCGTGTATGGCCATATTCATCTCCCATCAAAATCATGGGGACTCCCTGGGATAGAAAAAGGGCCAAAAGAAAATTGCGCATCCTCCTTCCTCGAATCTCAATGATTTTAGGATCATTGGTGTTTCCTTCTGCACCAGAGTTCCAGCTATCATTATGGGTGCATCCATCATGGTTACTGTGGCCATTTGCCTGGTTGTATTTGTGATCGTATGAAACCAAATCTCTTAAGCAAAAGCCGTCATGTGCAGTAATGAAGTTGATGCTGCAAGTTGGACCATAGCCATGATATAAAAACTGGCTTCCCGAAAAAACGTCTGCAAATTTTCCTACAAAACCATCTGTTCCTTTCAGAAAAACGCGAACATAATCGCGGTACCGCCCATTCCATTCCGACCATGGACCAAAAAGGGGAAATTGTCCCACTTGATAAAGCCCCGTTGCATCCCAGGCCTCTGAGATCAATTTGGCCTCGCGAAGGAGCGGATCATTTTCAATTGCCTCCAAAAGAGGGGGATTTTTCAACACATGGCCATTTTGTCCTCGAGTTAAAATCGATGCCAGATCGAACCGAAATCCATCCACCTGCATCTCTTCTGTCCAATATCTCAGTGAGGCCAAAATCAGCTCCATGGTTGCCGGATGATTGGCATTGACTGTGTTTTTGCAGCCGGTAAAATTGAGCCATTTTCCATTTTCATCGACCATGTAATAGGCTGGCTCATCGAGGCCCAGAAAAGAAAACGGATAGGCCCATTCTCCCGTGTGATTGTAAACGACGTCCAAGATGACTTCGATCCCATTTTTATGCAGCTCCCGCACAAGTGTTTTAAATTCCCCTTTCACATCATCGGTTGCGGCATATCTTTGCATGGGATGAAAATAATGCATTGGGTCATAGCCCCAATAATTCACAAGATTTCCCTTCAAAGGCATATCGAGCGTTGTCTCGTCAAATTCAAAAATGGGAAGAAATTCTACGGCATTTACCCCAAGGGTTTTTAAATAGGGGATTTTATCAATCATTCCAAGAAATGTTCCCGGATGCAAGACGCCGCCGGATTTGTCCATCGTAAAGCCTCGGATATGCATCTCATAAATGATGAGGTCTTGAATGGGAATTTTGGGCTTTTTGGCATTTTCCCAATCAAAGGGGAGGGGATCTTCCAGTTTTGAGAAGACGGAGCCAATTCCCTGGCCCCATTTTTTTGATGTCCTCAAGCTTGTGGAATAAGGGTCGGCAAGCCACTTTCCCTTTTCAATGCAAAATGCATATTCCATTGAAGCTTTCCATCCCAAAATTTCGGCATGCCAAATGTGTCCTGTTCGGTTTAATGGGATTTCTTGGATTTGTTCTCCCATCTTGATGCCTAATGTAATTTTGGAAGCTGTATGGGAAAAAACAGCGAAATTAACCCTATCTTTTTGGATTTTACAACCCAAAGGTTCAATATTACCGGGATATACTTCCATCAACCCTTCATTTAATTGATTTTTAATTCCATATCAACTAAAATATAACACAGTTCACTCTAGGAAACTCGCTTTTCCAATTTTTTCTTGGCAGGAAGTAGACGAGGGGTTTATAAATACCATTTGCATTTTTGAAATTCTAGAGTTAAAATGCTAAAAATTTAGGAGGAAACCCATGTCATATGAGAACGCCAAGGCCAACTTGAAGGAGTTTGGAAAAGAGCTGAATTTAGAAGGCCTTGATTTTGACGAGAATTTTACCTGTATTCTCGGCATTGATAATACTTTTTCCCTACATATTACCTATGAGAGGAATTCAGACAGGCTTTATCTTTATTCGCCCATTCTAGACGGCCTTCCCAAAGATGATCGTACGAAATTAAAACTATATGAAAGACTTTTGGAAGGATCGATGCTAGGCGGCCAAATGGCCGGCGGAGGCGTTGGTGTTGCTATCAAAGAAGAACTCATCCTCATGCATTGTGTCATCGACATGGGCCTTGGCGTTGAGGCATCTGCGCTTCGGAGATTCGCTCCTCTTTTTGTTGAGACTGTAGAAAAATGGAGAGAAATCGTTTCCAAGATCATGCGCGGCGAAGAACCAGGACCATTCCAATTCCCAACCCCTCCCGGACAAGCCCAGCAGCCGCAAGATTTTGCCCCAGGTGCAAAACCGGGCGAGCGGTTCATCAAGATTTAAGATAGCCACCCGTGACCGAGACTGAATTTAGTCCGGGCACGGGCACAGGCACGGGGTCCCCGAAGATGCATCATCTTTGGGGCAGAGAGGCACGGGTTTAAGGGATTATAATTTGTTTTAATTAGTTTTTGATTTTGTTATAATACTTTTATGACAATTTCTGGAACTAATACATTTATTGAAAATCCACATACTTGGGAAAGCCACTTTAAAAGGATAACCCAATTTCTTATCCCATCAAGATTGGATCTAAGTCAGGTTGTTAAATATGGCTCCTTAGTTGCAATTTCTTACGGAGCCCAATTACTGATTTCCAATTCTCTATGGAGTGATTGTTCAGATGATGTAACTACTGCATGTGGAATTTCTGCCCTCAAAATAGGGACAGGTCTACTTCTAGCTGCAGTTAGTGCATATTTTATTCACAAAGAATATTCTACTCCTCTTGACAGTATGCCGGAGGAGCTATTCGAGCTCTTGCAAAAGATGAATGAAGAAAAACCCGAAGATGCACCCGTAGCCCTTTATCTACAAGCTCAAGCTGATTATAACGGCGCATTTTCTCAACCATTAGCGCAGGCAGATCTCATCGAAATCGCAAAAATTCATCGACTAGCCATGCGAGTGGTTCGAAATAAAGAGGAGATTCAAAAAGCCATTGATGAAGTTAGTGTTATGAGCCCTATAGAATCTCTTATTATTGGAGCTCATGGAAATTCTGATGAAATGCAGTTAGATGGTTTTGAATACTACACCAAGGATGATGATCATCAAAAAACATTTGCAAAAGTCAAAGGGAACAAGATTTATTTAAATTCTTGCGAAACAGCAAAAGGATCAGAGTCAGTAGCTAATAAAATAGCTGAAACAACAAAGAAAATAGTATGGGCGCCTTATGAAGGCACACATTCTGCAGAATCTCTTTTTTATGCTTGCCCTAAACACTTAATGGAATTCATCTCTCTTAATAAAAATAACAAGCTAACCAATCACCGATTGATGCCAGATGGGACAACAGAAGATCCATGTACTGATCATCAGGAAAACATTGACTTAGCTGCTTTATGTAGAGTTAAATACTTGATAAAAAGATCAAATTTAGAAGACTTTAGCGCTTACAAAGAACTAAGAGCACACTTCCCATTTCATTGTTACATGGTTGATCGAATCGCAAGGGAAAAGATGGCAGGCTGAGCAGAATATTTCACCCACAGAGGAATTTCTGATGTTTTTTTCTCTGTGGTGTCTATCTCTCAAGGTAAAAAATTCACAAAATATTTTGTAGATCCAAGCCTGCGTTTGCGATTTGGCGGATGCTTGACATGACTGTCGAATGATCCCTGCCAAAAAAGGTCCCTATTTTCTGATAGGGAAGTTTTAGTCTCTCTCGGCAAAGATACATGGCAACTTGGCGCGGAAGCGCTATTTCTCTAGATTGCGATTTACTCAGAATATCTTCCGGCAGGATTCCGTAATGCTTTGCTACTGCCTGACAGATTTTTTCCGGAGTCCAGGAGGATATTGCTTCTTTTTCCATCAGGTCTTTCAAAAGCGCACCTGCAAGAGCCGGGGTTAGTGTGGCATCTTTGGCCCGAATCGCAAGAGTTTGCAATGCTAGAAGTGCTGATATTGGAAAGACTTGAGTAAGCATTGGGATTAAAGATGGATCAAGGGAGAGTTTCCAGATGGATGCTTTTTTTTCAAGAATGAGACTTAAGTCTTCTTTTTCTATGCATAGGGAGATGCCCCATTCGAAGCGGCTTACAAGGCGAGGCTCAATATCGATGAGTTTCGTAGGGGCCAATTTGGAGCTGAGAAGGATCAGGCAGCCTCTAGTATGCAGATCGTTGAACGTATGAAAAAATTCTTCTTGCGTTGCATTTCTTTTAGAAAATACATCGATGTCGTCAACTATGAGCGCATCTTGAGAGCGGTAGGTGGAGCGGACCATTTGCATATTCGAAGTTCTGATTCCGGTTACCACATGATCGGTAAAGGTATCTGCTGTCACATAAAAAACATTTCGTCTCACTTCTCTTAAGATCTTTGCAGCTGCCATCATCAGGTGGGTCTTGCCGGAGCCTTGAGGGCCATAAATTAGTACTGGATTAAAGGGGCATTTTGCAGCCTCTTGAATCAATTGATAAGCCATTTGATTTTGGCTTTTTTGTACGACAAAATTCTCAATTGTCATTTCGGGATCTATGGGATCCGGTCCAATGGATAAAGCAGGGGACTGAAATGTTTTTTTTGCCTGCTCTTTTGCCCCTTTAGATGTTGTTAAATTAACCTTAATGGGTCTTCCATTATTCAGAAGCCATTTCTTCAAGAAAGGTCGGATGTGCTCTTCAAAAAAACTGATTTGGAAAGAATCTTCCGTTTCCAAATAGATATTCAATGCATCAAATCGGACTAATTTCAAGGTCCGAACCCATCGATCTACGGTATTCTTCCCTATTTTCTCATCTAGTTGTGTAAGAAACTGATCCCAAAGTTTCACTTTGCTATTTCGGTTTGAGGCGCTTGTTTTTTGGTCATCCACCACTGCTGCAGAATGCCAAGTAGTGTTGAGAACATGAAGTAGATATTAAGGCCCGATGGGACATTATAGAACATGACGGCGAATACGATTGGCATCATGTTGCCCATCATTTTTTGCTGTTTCTGCTGGTCGTTCATTTTTGTTGGGTCTTTGGGGAGCTTGGTCATAAATTTTGACTGCAAAAACATCGTAGCTCCCATCAAAATGGGGAGGAGGTGGAGTTCATTTCCGATGAACCAAAGGGGCTGGCCCCATGAAAAGAGGACGTCGGGAGCTGCTAAATCATCGATCCATCCGGGGATAAAGGGAGCTCCTCTTAAAGGAAAGCTCGATTTTAAAAGATAGAACATCCCGATCAAAAAGGGCATTTGCAAAATCATGGGAAGGCATCCGGAGAAAGGATTGATTTTTGCCTCCCGATAGAATTTCATCACCTCAAGTTGCGCTCTTTTCGGATCATTTTTATATTTTTCTTGGATCGCTTTGATCTTGGGTGCAGTTTCCTGCGTTTTTGCAGTGGATTTAATCGACCAGGCATTGAGTGGATACATCATGACCCGGAGCGCGATCGTTAAAAGGATGATCGATGCTGCCCAAGATCTTGTGATGAGATAAAAAAACTGCATGAGGAGAAATAAAAATTTTGAAAATGGCTGGGAAATAAAGGAGAACCAACCTTGGATACTCTGCGCTGAGGTATAATCGGGGTTGTACCGTATTGTTGGATCTTCATAAAGCTCATCGAGCTCTTTCAAAAGAGAATTGTCAAAAGGGCCTGCAAATAGCCTGAAGGAAAAATTGCCCGCTTTTAAAGGGAGATAGGTTGCATAACCCGGGTAATTTTCAGCCGGATAGAGCCTGTAATGGGAATCAATCAAAGTCAACCTGCTTGGGATTTCCACTCCCGGATATTGGACAGCTCGATAACCTTCCGGCTTGCCTTTGATAGGATCGATGATGATTCCAAGAAAGCCGTTGCAATTGCTTATCCAATTGACTGATGTAAGGTTTCCTATCGGCCCTTTCTTTGGCAAATCAATCGTTTCGACTTCTCCTGTTCCATTGACAGTGATTTGATAGCGTAAAAGGGGACTATAGGTACCGCCTACTAGTTCAACATCGGGAATCCCTGAGCCAAGCATAAGCCCGTTTGCATCCCCTTCGATGTTGAGATCCATCTGTAAGCAATAAGGGCCGTTTCTTTCTTGGGGGATAAAAAATGTTTTCGTAATTTTTCTTTTCCCGTCATTTGCTTGAAATTGGATCAGATTTGGCTCAAAGCGGGTGACTTGATAGATGAGTTTTTCTACATCGCTCCCCAGAATATTGAAAGCATAAGCCTCGGGAATGAAGGCGTTTCTTTCCATCCCGTCGGAATTCAAAATGGCTCTTCGAAGAAGGGGATAATAGCCACCGAGCGCCCCTTGGCTTTGCTCATCTGGTTTTGATGCGATACGATACGGGTGCAAAGGAAATCTTGCATTTTGTGGCGACTGGGCTAAAATTTCCCGATCAATATCAATCTCGCGCACAATGCTTTTCGATTCTTTTGTCAGTTTTAATGGCAAGTTGATTTCAGCTACACTTCCCCCTTTTGTGGAGAAGACCAGCTGCTGATACTCGTTTTCTAAAACATAAAACTGGGCGGCTCCGCTAGGAGCCCCTGTAACCGGCGCTTCTCCGCTAGGAGTTAATGCAACTGGCGCAACATTTTCTACAACCAGGGCTTTAGGCTCTTCAACTTCAATTGCGACTCCTTGACTTTTCGCCGGGGGAGCCTGATGAAAATACGACTGCACGGCAAAAAATGCAACGCTCACACAAAAAAGAAAAAGAAGCGATCTTTTGTCCATTTAGTCTTCCCGTGCCTGCTCGAGCTTTGCTTCTAATACAGTGCAAAATTGGGTGAATGATGGAGTTTCTTTGAGATTGTCGAGCCAATGGTCATCAGAGAGTTCTTCCAAAGGAGGAAGTGTTCTTGCTAAAAGAGCTTTATAAATGAAGCGCATAGCTTCATCTATTCTCTCTAATAGAGAATAAAGGCAAGCCAGGGTGTAATGGGCATGAGGATTTCCGAGTCTCCCTGCTTTGATGATTTTTTGTTCGGCATCTAAATAAAGCTGGTTTTGGAAATCGGCATCAAATGTCTGGTTGGCAAGATGGATCAAACAGACTCCCCAGCCAAGCCAGATTCGGTCGTTTTCTTCATCTTGTTTGGATGCTAATCGGTAAAAATGGATCGCCTGTTTATAGTGCTGCGGATCTAAAGTGATTGTCCCAAGCTCATGGTAGCAATTTGCTAAATGTCCATGGAGATGTGCAGTGTCGGGGCTAATCAGAAGAACATGGGAAAAAATCTCAATGGCCCTTGCAAAGTGGCTAGGATCCTCGCTAAAATCTCCAAGCCATTCTAAGGCTAAACCATATTCGAAGAGCCATTCAGGATGATAAAGGATCGAGTCTTTATGTCCTTTTAAAAGCGATTCAAATTGCTGCACCGACCTCTCCAGCGATGCGAGATCATCTGCCATCTTGCTAAAATGGAGTAAAATCCTTGCAGAATCAAATAGCAGGGGAGGATAGGAGGGTTTTAAATCAATTGCTTTTGCAATAAATTTCTCGGCTCTACTGAGAAGAACATAATCATCGATCACCTTGCCAAGAGCAAAATGGGCAAGGCCTAAGGCATGCCAGTGTTCCGCAGAGGAGCGGTCCATCGATACGCCCCATTGGAACTTTTCAATGGCCATTTCGATATATTCGGGATCTTCATAATAAATGCCAAAAGCGCTCATTACAGCGCCGTAAGAGAGCCAAAGATCGGGATCGTCTTGGTATTGATTAGTAATTTTTAAAATTTTATTTTCCGCTTCGATCAAAAGATCGAGCCTGGATGTATAGGCTCCAAGAAGGCTGAGCGATTCTACCCATTGCGCAATAATCATCGGCTCTTCCGGCTCAATCGCAGCGGCTCTTGCACATTTTTCAATGCTTAATTGAAGTAGTTTCGGATCTTTCGTATGCCTTCCCGATTCTGCCAAAATCTCTGCCCAGCTAAGCCAAAGATCGGAATCTACAGGAGAAAAGCGGACAGCGCTTGCAAAGCTATCAGATGCTTTTGTCAGATATCTTTCATCGAGAGTATTAAGATAAAGCTGAGAATAGCATTCTGCCAAAGCTGCCCAACCTTCGCTATATTCAGGGGCAATGGTAATGGAGCGTTGCAAGAGCGTTGCAGCTTGGAAGAAAAATCTTAATTCATTGATCAAAAGCCCCATTTCCAAGTATGCAGAGCCAAAATCATGGTAAAATTCGGGAGAGCTTTGAGGAAGCGCTTTTTGGAAAGCGTCAATGGCCATTCGAAGATCGACCGCCTCTCCGGAAACCTTTGCAATTTCGGACCAGACGATTCCAAAATCCCAATAGAGCTCTGCAAGCTTATCACAAGACTCAGCTGCGGCAAGCTCCAAAGCTATTTGATATTTTTCTTTTGCTTCGGCAAAAAAATGGTATTCAGAGTGATGCCTTCCAAGAGAGAGCAAGGCATTGCCCCAAGAGGCAAAGCCGTCAAAGCAATAGGCGTCTATCTGAGTGGCAATTTTAAAATATTTTGTAGCAAGAAGAAGGAATTTTTCTTTCCCCTCTACAGAGCCATATTCAAAAAAAGCGAGTCCCTGCCGATACCATACTTTGGGATTTTGAGGATCCATTTGAGAAGCGGTTTCAAAATAGGAAAGGGCATGCAGATTCCCTTGCAAAAGGGCAAGCTCGCCTTGAGCGAGATAGCGGATCGCAAGCTCCTGCTTTTGGCTTGCGTCAGTTGTATCCACAACTTGGGCTTTTTCTGCCTCTGCCGATAAGTATTTGCGGGGGAAGAACCTCGCAAATATCTTTCGAATAGGGAGAGCTTGAAGTGTCATGAATCCTACTAAGTGATTATGGATTATAAATCAGCTCTATTTTTTTGCCCAGAGCCAATACCTATCTCTATGATTACAAATCTCTTAAAATCATCTTTTTTATGGCATTCAGATCATTTTTGACACCAATTTTTGGCAGACTGTCTACAAAAACAAATTGGACAGGGATTTTGAATTTGGGAAGAAGTGCCATAAGTTTTTCCCGAATTTCAAACTCATTTCTTCTAGATTGGACCATCGCATAAGGCCTTTTTCCAAATTCAGGATCAGCAAAGTCAACAACTGCCGCCTCGCTCACCCCGGGCAGCCTTAAAAGGGCATTTTCAATTTCTTCCGGCTGGATATTTTCCCCGCCTGAGATGAATTGCCGGTCCTTCCTTCCCAAAACAATGAGTCCGTTCTCGGTCATTTTTCCCAGATCGCCTGTGGCAAACCAACCAACCTGTCTTTTTTCCCCCCAATACCCGTCAAACAGTGCGCTCCCTTGCACCTGAATCTCCTGATCCACAATCCGCATCTCCCTCCCGGGGAATGGAAAGCCAAGCGATCTGACACCGGCGGTTACAACCGATCCCATCTCCGTAAGCCCATAGGTCAAATAGCAAGGAAGCCTTTCGGCAAATGTTGCAATCGGGGCGCCCCCAATCAAAAGGCATTTCAAATTTTTATACACAGGAGTTGCCCGATAAAGCTGTGTAGGCACTGCAGAGACATGGGTGATCCAAGGATCTCTTGAGTCGGTCACGACTCTTGCCCCGGCAAGAACAGAGCGGAGCAGGATCCCAATTCCCCCCACATGATACAAGGGCAAATTCAAAAGCCATGCATCCCCTTCTCTCAGGTCCAGCTGAGCCACCACCGGCCTTGCATTCTCCAATAAATTCTTCAATGTAAGGACTGCAATCTTGGGAGTCCCGGTTGATCCCGAAGTAAACACAAGACAAGATGGCTCATTTAGAAAAGTTTTTGTTTTACGTACGTCAGCTGTGATCGGAAAAGAATCGATGTATAACCTAGGTTGCACCCTCTGCAACTGAGACTCTACTTGTGGGATCCTCAAGCTGAGGGGGCAAATCGATGCCCCAATCCGCCAAACCGCAAAAAAAAGCGCCGCCACTTCCACACACGCCGCATGGCGAAATGCCACCAAATCGCCCTCCCTCACCCCAAGCCTACCCAATTGGCAGGCCATGGAATCAGCAAGCTGATCCAGCTGTAAAAAACTAACATGATCAAAAGCCATTAACGTAGGTGTATCAAGAGCTGCTTTTTTTAACGGGCACGTGATCATAAAAATAACAGGATTTGCAGGATCACATGTGGCAGGATAGGCAGGATCATTTTTATCTTGCATATCCTGCCGCCGCTTTGCGGCTATCCTGCTAATCCTGTTCCAATTTTAATTTACTCATATTGATAGGACATCCCCTTGTGCCATCCCAGATCAAATATCCTTGCTCGGCTCTTAATGGTGGATCAAGCAAATCCTCTTGAAAAAAGCGAAAGGTGTCGAGTCCTGCCGGTGGGGATCCTTCTCTGTAGAGTCTTGCGATTTGAAGAAGGCCCAGGCTGCTTTCAAAGGCAGAGGAGAGAACAATGGGTGCTTTGACAAGAGGGAGCGATCCAACAATTGTTGGCTTTATAACGGCTGCTTTCAATGTTGGAATTTCAGAACATGTGAATTTTTTGATCGATTCATCGACAGCAACGGGAAAACGGGTAATCTCTGAAAAGCGGACTAGATCGCTATATGTTAAGACAGGCTCTTCCAAATAATCAAAATCATCCGGGTGGAAATGCTTGGTAAAATGGATCGCTTCATCCAGGCTCCAAGAGCGATTGCAATCGAGCCGAAGCCGGTATGATCCCACAAATTGTTTTACCATCTTGATTGCATCTTCTACAGATAAATGTCCCAGCTTTAATTTCATGCTGGAAAAGCCCTCTTGAGGCTCATTGAGTAGACTCATCGGAATCTTGAGCGGCTTTGTTGAAAACTTGCGAAGTGCCGAGCGGACCCCAAATTTTACAGAAGGAAGTTTTGGTGTTGCTTTAGGCAGATTCTTAAGCAAGGACAAAACCTCTCTCTTTGCCTCTTCCAATGTTTCATCGCTAAATCCGGGCAGTGGTGCAATTTCTCCCCAGCTCTTTTTGTATTCCAGAATCAGACCTCTCCGAACGGGCCATTTCGGAGCGCTCGTCTTCAGCTCGTAAGAATATAGTTTCCCCATACACAAAATATAGCTGTGTATAAAAAAAGAAATAAACAGGTTTTTTCAAAGGAAATCTTCTTGATAGGCAGCAAAAGAAAAATGAGAGAGGCAAGATGGAGTTTGAAGTAACCAAAAACCAAAAAAGCCCCCATGATCATTGCATGATAAAACAATTTCCCGAAAGTCTCTCCAAATCGAACTGCCAAAGTTCTTTTGCCTGCTTTTTCATCGGTTGCAATGTCTCTTAAGTTATTTACCATCAAGATAGCAGAGGAAATGCATCCGGGCCCCAAACTTGCAATGAAACAGGGCAGTGTTACTGTCCCTGTTTGAAGAAAATAGGTTCCCATGCAAGCAACAGGGCCAAAGAAAATAAATACAAGCGCCTCTCCAAGCCCTGCATAGCCTAAAGGTTTCGGCCCTCCTGTGTAGAGCATCCCAAAAAGGATGCAAAGCCCCGCTATGCCAATACTCCAAAGCCCTGCCTGCAGCATTAACGGAAGGCCAAAACAAAAGGCTAAAGCAAAAGCCAAGATTGCGGCGTTTAGCATCGTTTTCGGGGCAATCCAACCTTGTGCTACCGCCCGTTTTGGCCCGATCCTTTCCTCAGTATCGGCCCCTTTTAGGAAATCAAAATAGTCATTGGCAAAATTCGTACCAATTTGGATGAAAAGAGAAAACAGGCCAGTTAAGATTAAAATGTCCCAAGCGAGTTGGACTCCTGCCATTTTCGCACCGATCGCAACAGGACATAAACTGGCCCCCCAAGTCTTAGGCCTTGACGCTAGAAAAAAACTTTTAAGGGCGCTTGGGGAAGCGGGCAAAGTCGGGTTTTCGTTTTTCATTGAATGCATTTTTTCCTTCTTGTCCTTCTTCTGTCATGTAAAAAAGCATGGTGGCATTTCCTGCCAGCTCTTGAAGCCCTGCCTGTCCATCGCAATCGGCATTCATAGAGGCTTTTAAGCAGCGGATTGCAATCGGGGAGTGCTCAAGGATTTCGCGGCACCATTGAACTGTTGTCTCTTCGAGCTTTTCATAAGGGACTACGCAATTGACAAGCCCCATTTCGAGCGCCTCTTTTGCATTATATTTTCGGCAAAGAAACCAAATTTCTCTCGCCTTTTTTTGCCCCACAATTCTCGCTAAAAATGACGTGCCATAGCCCCCATCAAAAGAGCCCACTTTGGGCCCCGTTTGTCCAAAAATGGCATTGTCTGCAGCAATGCTCAAATCACAAAGAACATGGAGCACATGCCCTCCGCCAACGGCAAATCCAGCAATCATAGCAACAATGGGTTTTGGGCAAGAGCGCATTTGCCTTTGAAAATCCAAGACATTTAACCGATGCACACCTTGGCTGTCCGTATATCCGGCGTCGCCCCGAATTTTTTGATCGCCGCCCGAGCAAAAGGCCTCTTTTCCCTCTCCTGTTAAAATAATAACTCCAATGGCAGGATCATTTCTCGCATCATTCAACGCATGGCCCATTTCCTCAACGGTCAAAGGGCGAAAAGCATTCCGCACTTCGGGCCTATTGATCGCAATTTTTGCAATCCCATCAAACTTATCATATTTAATATCTGTATAGTTGCCGCAAGGCTCCCATTGAATCATAATTTCAACTCTCCTGTTAAGATATCTGCAAATTCTTTCGGTTTTTCTAAATGGACAGCATGAGTTGCTCCCTTCACTACAATTGCATCAGGATGAAGGGCCCGATACTTGGCATCAAATTCCCCAACAATAAAAGTTGCTTTTACATCCATAAACTCTTGCTTTGCCAGGCTAAAATGGATCAAACACTTTGCCAAATCCTCAACATTTTGTTTTCCCCGCTTGGAAAAATTGGGCTTATATTTTGCAAAAAGGGGCTGAGCATACCATTTTTTGAGAAACTCATCCATTGGCCCCTCTCTTAAAAGCTTTGCCCATCCGGCATCCCATTCTTCTCTTTTCTTCTTTTCCTCTTCCGATCTTAATCCCCGATGTGCAGAAGCAATCACGAGATGATCAATTCTTTCGGGATGCCGTTTTGCCCACCCCATAGCAAGCCTTCCTCCCATCGAATACCCAACCAGGTGGAATTTTTCTGCCGGCGGCTCAAAATCAAATTTTTCCTTGAAAGGAGAATCCCCATGCCCCGGAAGATCAACAGCTACGCACTTACAAGACGGCAGATACGATGACACTCTTTCCCAATCTGACCCCGTCCCTAAAAACCCATGAAGAAACACAATAACCGGCTCTACTCCATCCTTAATCACTTTCGCTTTGCAAAACATAGACAGACATGATATCATCTTTTACTCGTGATAGGAATTATTTTTATGATCCGGTGCTCAACATAGAAAACTTTGAGCAGATCTGGAATAAAAATCCAAATCATGAATACAATACGATTAAATGAATAACCTATTTTATGGAGGAATGTTTTGAAGAAAAAAGGAAAAATCAAGTTTTTTAATGCACAAAAGGGATTCGGATTTATAACTCCTGATAGCGGTGGCAAAGATATTTTTGTCCATGCTAATAATGTTTCAGGCGATCCCCAGTCTTTGAGAGAAGGCCAAGCAGTGGAGTATGTAGAAGGATCAGGTCGTAAAGGTCCTGAGGCTACTGACGTAACGCCTCTCTAATGTTTTTTCATGGCAAAAAAGTACGATGAAAGCACCGTATTATCTCTGGATGCGCTTGCCCATATTCGGCTGCGCCCGGGGATGTATATTGGAAGATTAGGCGACGGCTCGCATCCCGACGACGGCATTTATGTGATGATCAAAGAGGTTATCGATAATGCTGTCGATGAATTCATCATGGGATGCGGCAAAAAAATTGAAATCAATCTCGATTCCAAAACATCGACCGTAACGGTACGAGATTGGGGAAGAGGAATTCCGCTTGGCAAGGTGATCGAATGTGTCAGTCAAATCAATACTGGCGCAAAATACAACGATGACGTTTTCCAATTTTCAGTTGGTTTGAATGGGGTGGGGACAAAGGCAGTCAATGCCCTCTCTTCCCATTTTACTGTGAAAAGCTTTCGAGATGAGGAATTTGTCTCTGCCGATTTTGAAAAAGGGGTTTTAAAAGGGAAAAAGAAGGGAAAAACATCGGAGCCAAATGGGACCTTTGTTTCCTTTACTCCGGACCCGGCAGTTTTTAAAAAATATTCTTTTCGCACCGAGCTGATTTTAAAGCGGCTTTGGCACTATGCCTATCTCAACACGGGTCTTACTCTTGTTTTCAATGGAGAAGAGATCAAGTCGGAACATGGCCTTCTAGATCTTCTGAATTCGGAGGTCAAGGAAGACCGTCTTTATGAGCCGCTCCATTACCGCGGCAAGCACCTGGAATTTGCATTTCTCCATTCATCGAGTTATGGAGAGACCTATTTTGCCTTTGTGAATGGGCAGTATACCCAAGATGGAGGAACCCACCTTTCGGGATTTCGGGAAGGGATTTTGAAAGGGGTCAACGAATTTGCAAAGAAAAATTTTCAAGGAGTCGATGTCCGGGAAGGAATTGTCGGAACGATCCTCGTTAAAGTGAAAGACCCTGTTTTTGAATCACAGACCAAAAACAAACTTTCCAACAGCGAAATTCGAACTCCCATCATGCAAGAGGTCAAAGACGCCGTCTTGCAGCTTCTTTATAAAAATGAAGATGCGGGGAAAAAAATAGTAGATCGGGTCCTTTTTAATGAAAAACTTCGCAAAGAACTCGCTGCTGTTAAAAAAGATGCCAAAGAAAAACAAAAAAAGATCTCTTTTAAAATTCCCAAACTGCGCGACTGTAAATATCACTATGGCGATAGTTCAAAAGAAGGGGATAGCACGGTCATTTTTCTCACAGAAGGAGAGTCTGCATCGGGCTCCATTGTGATGACCCGCGATCCTTTGACACAGGCCGTCTTTACTCTTCGGGGAAAACCGCTCAATGTCCATGGAATGAAGCTGGATCAATTATACAAAAACGAAGAAATGTACAATCTCATGTCGGCGCTCAATATCGAAGATGACATTGCAAATCTTCGTTACAATAAAGTGATTTTAGCAACCGATGCCGATGTAGATGGAATGCATATTCGAAATCTTCTCATTACCTTCTTTCTTACTTACTTTGAAGGGCTTGTTTTAAATGGCCATCTTCATATTTTAGATACGCCGCTATTTAAAGTTCGAAACAAAGAGAGGACGATCTATTGTTATTCGGAAGATGAGAGAGATCATGCGATGCAAGAGCTGAAAAGGGGAGTGGAAGTCACCCGTTTCAAAGGGCTTGGTGAAATATCTCCCAATGAATTCAAGCAATTCATAAGTGAAGATATGCGCTTAATGCAGGTCACGGTACAAAACCTTTCCGACGTGAAACCGACCTTGGAATTTTACATGGGAAAAAATACTCCTGAAAGAAAATCGTTCATTATGCAAAACCTGGAAAAGGTGGAGTAGAAGGTGGAAGATTTAAAAGGGCAGATGAAGGATCACTTCATCAAATATGCTTCCTACGTCATTACAGATAGAGCCATTCCCCATGTCACCGACGGTCTAAAACCTGTACAAAGAAGGATCATGGAGACGCTTTGGCGTCAAAATGATGAAAAACTCCACAAAGTGGCAAATATTGTGGGGCAAGCGATGCAGCTTCATCCCCATGGAGATGCTCCGATTTACGAGGCGCTTGTTGCTCTTGCCAATAAAGGATATCTTCTCGACCGGCAGGGAAATTTTGGCAATCTCGTGACAGGCGATCCATCGGCCGCCGCCCGTTATATTGAAACGAGGCTATCGCCCCTTGCAAGAGAGACCCTTTTCAATCCTGAGATCACAGAAAAAATCCCATCTTATGATGGAAGAAATTTCGAACCTGTTGTTTTGCCTGCAAAAATCCCCCTCCTTCTCATGCAAGGGGCAGATGGAATTGCAGTCGGAATGGCAACCCACATTTTGCCTCATAATTTTACCGAGCTTCTTGAAGCCCAAATCGCCTTTTTAGAAGGGAGAAACTTTAAAGTCTTTCCCGACTTTCCGACCGGCGGGATCATGGATAAAAGCGAATATGACAAAGGTCGCGGCAAAATCAAACTCCGAGCAAAAATTGATATTAAGGATGCCAAAACTCTTGTCATCAAAGAAATTTGCTATTCGACGACGACAGAAACACTCATTCGCTCTATTGATGAAGCTGCAAAAAGAGGGAAAATCAAAATCGATGCCATCAATGATTATACGGCAGAAAACATAGAGATCGAGATCAAACTTCCCCGCGGCCAATATGCAGATGAACTCATCGATGCCCTTTATGGATTTACTCAGTGCGAAGTGACGTTGAACTCCCAAATCATTGTCATTAAAGACAATCTGCCCTGGGAAACCGATGTAAATGAAATTCTAGCCTACAATGCGGAAAAACTTGTGGAGTTTCTTAAAATGGAGCTCCACCTTGAAAAAGAAAAGATCCTCGAGAAGATTTTTTATAAGACCCTTGAGAGGATTTTCATTG
The DNA here is from genome assembly GCA_964641775.1 of uncultured bacterium. GTDB lineage: Bacteria > Chlamydiota > Chlamydiia > Chlamydiales > SM23-39 > CAIPFQ01. Next base: position 34,476 of record CAZXLK010000006.1, read on the forward strand.
AAAACCGGTTGTATAAAAAAATCGAGCCAATCAAAACCTTAGAAAAAATCCATGAAACTTTGGCGGCATCTATCAAGCCCTATCACAAAAAGCTTCTCCGAGAGCCGACGGAGGAGGATCGCGATCGACTACTTCAAATCCCCATCCGCCGTATCTCGCAGTTCGACATCGACCAAAATAAAGAAGAGATTGAAACTCTCAAAGTAAAATTGGACGAAGTAGAAAAGCATCTGAAAAATGTGAAAAAATTTACCATCCAATATCTAAAAAGGCTGATTGAGAAGTATGGCAATGAATTCCCAAGAAAAACAAAGATCAAAGCCATTGAAGAAATCGATCGAAGGGCAATTGAGACGAAAGACATCAAAGTGGGATTCGATCCGAATACGGGATTTATCGGAACAAAAGTATCTGGATCTAAGCAATTTAGCTGCACAAATTTCGATAAAATCCTCATTTTTATGGAAGATGGGACCTATAAAGTCGTGAACATCCCGGAAAAGCACTATTTTGAAGGGGCTGTTTGGGTTGGTGTTGCCGATAAAAAAACGGTGATCAATGTCGTTTATAAAAATGAGACCCGTCAACCTTGGGCAAAGCGCTTTATCGTTACAAAATTTATCCTGGACAAGGTGTACCGTTACATCGATGAAACATCTGAATTAGAGCATATTTCAGCCAATTCCAATGCAGTAGTTGAGCTTCTTTTTGCCCGCAAAAAGATCCTCTTTCCCTTAGCCGATGTCCCCATCAAAGGGGTAGGCACTCGCGGCATTCGCGTAAAACCCTAGACTAAATATTGCATATTGTTTAAAGAGAAAAAAAAAGGGGGAACATCTATGGAGATGCTAGACACTTCTATATTTTGGGCGAGAATTTTAGGCCTTTATTTTTTAATATGGTCTGTTTTTGGTTTCTTTCGCCGAGCTGAATTAATAGTAACGGCAAAAGAAATTTCAAAATCAAGTGCCATTTTAACCTTATCCGGTGATATCAGCCTGATTTTAGGTTTGGTGATCGTTTTTGATCATCCTTTTTGGGCATTTAACTTTGTAGGATTGATTACTCTGATTGGTTATCTTTTTATCCTAAGAGGAATCATGAGGATTGGATTTGCACAAAAAACCAAAAAATTCTTGGGTAAAGTAGGTAAAACATCCTTCATGGTGATACTTGTTATCATGTTCATCATTGGACTTTATCTTACCTACGAAGGATTTGCAGGGCAAACAGGGTATTAGAAATCCAGCCGTCCCGTGACGGTAAGACCTTGTAGAAATAGATCGTTGGAAGGGGCAGAACCAATTGCAAATTCTTCGGCAAATGTTCTGAGCATATTTTGATTCCACAATGCAGAAAATTCGTAGTCTGCAGAAAAGTCTATGTGGAATTTGCAATTGCAAAAGTATTGCCCCCAGCCAACTCCTAGCCCCAAATTGGCAACAGGCCGCACTGTGTTATAATTTTTTAAGACTGCTCGAAAAACTTTGGGAGTTGTCCCGGCTACTGCTGAATTTTCTTTATGGGAGAGTTTCGTATATCTTGTAAAAAGAATGCCAAATGCTCCATCGCCTTCCACTCTAAATCCCGTTCCTAATAAAAAATGACCGCTCCCTCCAAATACAGGACCTAGACTCCGTGCGTGAGATTGGTTACGAGAATAGATCTTTTCAGGTGCAAGAGAGCTGCCAGATACGGCAGCTGCAGGTACTGTTGCATTGATCACAAGAGATTGCCGAATCCAAAGAGCCCGCAAGCCGCCATAGGGTTGAATCGTAATCTTTTTGCCCTCGTAATAGGGTCTTGATGCAGTGAGATCCAGCCAGTCGATTCCCAATTTCCAGGATGAGCCAAGATTTGTAGCCGATACAAAATCGCTAAATGCTCCGATCCTTTGAGCAAACCAGGTATTTACAAGCCATACGGGGATATTTCCTCGGCCATTTGTATACTTTGTCGGTGCATCCTCATTGACGTGGGTTTTTTGCCGAATCCAGGCATATTTTGCATGAAATTCCCAGTCTTGAAATCCTGCTCCAAGCCCTATTTTGAAACCGGATTTGTATTCAAAATCTTGGGTCAAGGTGGTTGATAATTGATTGAATACAATTTCTCCGGAAGTCTTTAAATCCGCGCTCGCAGCAAGACCCATCCCATCTTGGCATGCATACCAATAAATAAAAGAGAGTTCAGCAAATACATCATTGGGAATAAGGCACCCCCGATCTCCCAGATCAATCTTTGCAGAGGCGTTATACCCTGGCCTATAACAATTGTCAGGTAAGATATCCCCTTGGCAAAAATCATTTGCAAAAAGAAAACCAAACATTGCAAATGCTGAAATGTATTTCATTGTTTCTTCACTCCCAAAAGCTTACAACACTTTGCAAAAAATGTTCTTTAAGTTTATCCTACTTTGACTCTTAAAACAACTAGAAAATTAGATAGTGTAGCAATTTTTCTTGACTGTAAGATTGATGTTCAGGTATTGTTTTGCCTTAAATTTTCACAAGTTTGTAACAATGGAGTATTAGATGAATAAATGTTGGATGTTCGTGATAGCAATTCTAAGCTGTTCTTTCATCTCTGCAGATCAGCCGGAGAAAGTTGAGGCGCTTTCGTCAAAGGTGATCTTAGAAAGCGCTGATGGATATTTTGTTCTTTCTGATGGAAGTTATTGGAAAGTCGTTCAATTTGTCAAAAGATGGAGAACGCCTTCTGAATGGTGGAACAATATTGCATTGGTTCCTAAAAATTATGAATGTACTCCTAGCGATTGGTTTTTAGGATCTCAAATTGAAGTTTTCTCAAAACAAGAAACCACCTTAACAGTTGATGAGATGAACGCATCCAATCATGAAACTCTAAAAAAATGCACTCATATTTTATGGAATGCCAGAACCGATCAGGGCCTATTTGCCATTGCGCTTGATCCTGCGGACTGCATTGTCCAGCTCCACAATGATGCCCGATCTGAAGGCTACAATAAAGGGTTAAGAGACGGACTACAAAAGAGCTCTAAAAATTCCTCCGAGGCCTATGACAAAGGATACACTGATGGCTATAATGCCGGTTTTCGAGAAGGTGTCCAAGGCGTCCCAACCGCTAACTAACAAATTGACAACTCTCCTCCCTTAAAAGGGGAGAGATCTCACTTATGAGGCTGTGAAAAAATGGTTACTCATTCGCTTTTGTCAAATTTTTGGCCCTTTTTCCGCTTTAGCCTTCGACCAACTCTATTCGAGTTGGCC